>NZ_JBBMEI010000002.1:0-141041 GCF_040096655.1 Blautia intestinihominis
ACCTTAATTTTACCACAAATGGATGCTCTTTTTTTATTCACTTAACAAGTGAAAAGCAATATGCAATTAAAATACAGTAACTATGTGGCTTTCAGCCACGATCACGGCTTTGCCGTGAATAATTCAGGCTTATTATACCATTTTTCTTCTGACAGCAATTGTAAAAATTTTATATTTTCATATTTTAGGAAGACTTTGTGCTACGCACAGCTTTCCCGGGGATGTCAAGTCATTGCTACAAAAAATATGCGGCTTTTTTGCCACGAAAATGGCTTAAAACCGCATATTTCTGTATAGAGGACGTTATATAATTGTCACAAAGTAGGTGGGGAGGATGTTATGTCATTGCTCCATCTCATGCAATAATAATCAAAATTAAAATACAACACATACTACCAATATCTACGCATAACGCTCTGTTAAACCATGCATATTTATTAACCGTAATCTGTGCATTATATGTTATTTCATCCGCGTAATCTAATTCTATTTTGGATAAATCTTCTTCTCTTTTTATTATATTCAAATATTTTCGATATACCGCAATTAAATATTTTTCTTTTGTATATTTTGCAATATGAGTAAATAACAATAAATTATCTGCATCATTGCTCGATTGTATTGTTCTTTTATTATTTCCCGTTTTAGGTTTAAAAGACATCAATGCTAATCCTGAAGATATTATCAAAGCGCAATTGATTATATAATATAGTACGTTCTTATTCAACACATCTACGCTCCCTAACATTGCTGTAAGAACAGCTATATTAAATGCAATTAAAGCTGCATTTTTTGCCTCCGCAAAACTCAACCAATTATTAATATTTGAAAATGTATTTTCCAATATGGATACTGCTGAATTTCTATCATCACTATTTTCCATTTATCTCCTCCATTTTTTCAAAAGCCAATTTCAATGTATTTTTAAAATCCTTAACAGCATCTTCTTTAAAATCTTCAACTTCTTCTTTTGAAATCCATCTTACACTTGAATGTTTGCCGTTTTCCACAAAATTTGTTATATCATAAGGTTCTATAATTTCTGCCAAGGAAATGACTCCTTTATCTTTTCCCTGTTCACTTTCAACCTCATACAGTGCCAATGGTATAGGTTGTTCATCATCCCTTCTTGCATCACAAACAACTTGGATTTTCAATCCAAAATCCTCATAATACTCTTGTTCAATCTGTACACTCAATGAAGTCTCTAATGCTCCCTTGGCACAACCAAATTCCCACTTACTTGGATACTTTTTCCGACTATTTGATCGTTTCATTATCAATATTTTCATTGTAGATTTATCATAGCAAACTGCTACACAATGAAGCCGCAAAAAAAACTGTGGTTCCAAAAGATGCCCCGATATAGTTGGTGAGTTTTGTGATTCTTCTATTATTTTTTCTATTTTTGTGAATTTTTCAGCCAAATTCTGATCAAATAATATTTTCTTTAATGCACCATAAACATCATTATACATTTCCTCTTTCAAAACAGGTCTTTCTCTATTTGAAAAATATTCTTTTGCTAAAGTATTTTCTTTCTTTTCATCATAAAAAAAGCTATCCTCAAATTGTACATTTTCCGCATATTTAGGATCATGATACCAAATAATAGGATACATCCTATTTTGCCAAATTCCTTTTAAAGATTTATATGTAATGATATATATATTTTTTAAATAATCTGTATCCTTTGAAAGAATATAAGCAAGTTCAAAGCTGATGGCCATACGCCTATTTTCAGTTTCTTTTTTTACTCTAAATCCAGTATCAATATCATTTCCTAAAAACTCAATAAGACCATATCCTTCTCTTAATTTATATCTTTCTAGTAAATTATCATACCTCTCTATTTGTTGTATTTCTTCTCCTACAATTGCAATCCACGCAGCAGCCTTTAAGGAAATAATATTCTGTGTTTTCATTAATAATTTTTCAGCATCATCAGCTTCCAATTCATCAAAAAACTTTCCTGTTTTTAATTGATATACAAAATTATTTAAAATTTCGAATATTTTGTCTGTATAAACAAAAAAATCTTGTTTTTCCTTTATTGGAATAATAAATATAATTTCATCTCCTAAAACTCTCCACATCTCTGCTCCTGGCATTAATTTCATTACATTAGCCTGAATCTTTTTAAACAAAGAAATAATTACATTATACCATCCAGTATAATTCATCGTTTTATAAGCAGACGAATTTACTATATCAAAAGAAAAGAATAGCTCAACAGTTCGTCGAGCTATCACTTTTTCCTTTTGTATATTTAAATCTTCAATTAGCTTGCTATATTTACTTAATGTCTGATCTTCTTTTACCATCTTAAATACCCCAAAAATTTTCCTCGATTAGATGCAGCTTCTACCGACACATTAAAATACTCTGCAATCTTGGAAGTATCTACTACGTTACCGTCCGCAATCCTTTTAAGGACTGTAAGATATTCCGATGCTGGCATTAAAAAAGCTGCTGCAAACTCATTTGCTTGATATTCTTTTTCGGAGCTTCCTATTCGATGATAAATGTTATTCTCTTGTCTTGCCCATAACTCTTTATTAGTTCTATATCCCATATGAAGAAAGAGATGTCCTAATTCATGCGCAATTGTAAATCTTTCTCTTTTTTCGTCTTGATATGGGGATACAATAATCCTAAATCCATCCCCTTCCTTTTCAACTGCGCCATCTGAAAATGAAGTTTCTTTTTGGATAGTACCACCTAATATTTCAACAATATCACCAATATTCTGAATCGGAACAGAAATGTCATATACATTTAGTATATCTTCTGCTAATGAATTAATCATTCTTCTAGTAGAAATATCCATTATATCACTTCCCTCTCTTTAATGTCTTTTCATTATATCATACTCCTTTTACCATATTCAATACCTCCACAACTATTGATTAAAATTTTTCTTTTCTCCATTCCACCTCCACTCTCCCATCATCATACACATATATTCCCTGCACATATTCTTCCAGCATCTCTCGTGTCAGCTTCTCATAGCCTAAATACTTCAACATTTGCTCCACCGGAACATTTTTTTTCATCAGAATTTCTTTCTCTCCGTTTATCAGTTCATCCAGTTCCTGTACACGTTTCTGCAGTCGTTCTCTTTCTTCTTCCAACTGCTTCTTTGCTTCCATGAACTGTTTCTGATTCATCTGTCCCTCATGATACTTCTCATAGTTCTGGCGGTTCTGAATCTTTATCTGCTCCTGACGTTTTTCACAGTCTGCACTTTCCGTCTTATAGGCTTCTATGCTGTCCTCATGCTGTTTTCTCATAGATTGCTGCATCTGTTCCTGACTAATATTTTGACGTAAATATGCCTTTATTTCTGCCAGTACGATATACTCCAACATTTTGTTATCAGCTTTCCCTGCAAAACATCCTGTATCTTCTTTTCCTTTACTGTAAGCACAGCTATAAAGGATATGACCATGAACCGGACTGCTTGAAGTCAGACTTCTGCGACAATTTCCACACTTCACATAGCCACCTAACAGTGTTGTTTCCCTGTCAAATTTACTTTTCTTTGTGTATCTGATCTGCAGGGACTGTGCTTTTTCAAAAACTTCTTTTGATACGATCGGCTCATGGTGATTTTCCATCACTTTCCACTGATTTCTCGGCACTGGTACTTCTTTCCCTGTTCCGGGATCTGGAATCTTTGTCTTTCCATAGACCATACAGCCTATATAAGTCTTATCATCCACAATCTTCCGTATCATATCACTCGTCCACTGCAATCCTCTTGATGCAGCTTTCTTGCTGTCTGATTTCTGTCGTCTGCTCATAGACTGCAAGGGAGTCAATACACCCTCTTCATTGAATAACTTACAAATCTCCATCTTGGAATATCGCTGATTGGTCAGTTCAAATACTCTGCGAATCACTTCCGCTTCGTCCTCTACAATCATCAGTTCTTTCTTATTTTCAGGATTGATTCGATACCCATACGGTGCAGAGCCACAGCAATACTCACCTTTTCCTCGTCTGGTACTGACTGCCGCTTTTACCTTTACGGACTGGTCTTTCACATAAAAATCTGCTATCAGTCCTTTAAACTGTACTTCAATATCCGAACTCTTTCCCTTATAATCTTTAGAATCATATCGGTCTGAGATAGAAATGAATCGTACTCCCAGGAATGGAAAAATCTGTTCCAGATAAGTTCCCATCTCAATATAGTTTCTGGCAAAACGTGAAAAATCTTTTACCACAATACACTGTACTTTGTTCTCTCTGGCAAATTCCAAAACCTGCTTAATTGCCGGACGATCCATACTGGAACCAGAATACCCGTCGTCGTAGAACTCCTGAAATGGCATAGAAGCCAGTTCCGGGATATTGGAAATATAATCTTTGACCAGTTTTCTCTGATTGATAATGCTGTTACTTTCTCCCTCTGAATCATCTTCCATGGAAAGACGATAATATCCAATAATCAGTTTCTGATCACTCATGTTCTACCGCCCCCTTAAACCCGAAGTTGATTTCCAGTCTGCCATCACCATATAGATACATACTTTCAATCAAGCTCTCCGCAAGTTCCGCATTGATTCTGGTTGTCCCATCCAGTTCCAGCAGACTTCGTAAAAATCTGGCTTCTTCTTTCTGCTGTTTTTCCAGCTTTTGTATGGTATGCTCCAGAGTTCTCTTTCTCTCTTCGCAGAATACTTTCCAGTTATTACGGTCATCTTTCATTTCTATATAGGCTTCTTTGGAAAGTTCACCCTCTTTATATTGCATGAATGCCTGTGCCAGTTTTTCTGAACGTTTTTCCATATCTGCATCCAGTTTCCTGATCTCTGCTTGAATTTCTTTGATTTTGGCAAGAAAGACTGCACTGCTTATAGCAGACATATCCTTTTTCCGTAAGTCGGATAACTGAAACTGTCTGGTCAGCTCCGAACGGACAATTTTCTGCAGTTTTCCTTCGGAAATAGATTTATGACTGCATTTCCTTTCATCCCGATACTGGGCAGCATTGCAAAAGTAAAGCACATCATTTCCGTATCTGCGTGTGCACATTTTTCGCTTACAATCTCCACAATAGAATACATTGTAAAATGCTCTTTCATCCTCTTCCCATCCTGCTGTAGTTTTTGCTGCTTTCTGTTGTGCTGCTTTTAACCTGACCTGTGCTTTGTCAAACAATTCTCGACTGATAATCGCTTCATGGGCATTTGGCGTAATAATCCACTGACTTTCATCCAGTATGTCACACCATTTTTCCCCTCTTTGAAATCTTGATTCGTATTTTCTCTGAACCAGATCACCATAATAATTATTTCGATTTAAAACCGCACGTATCGAAGAATTTCCCCACTGATGAAGATTCTCTCCATCCTGACAGTACACATGATGATATTGGTTATAGTCCGAAATCCGATGTACCCCATCTTCAAACAGCCTGTCAATAATACTCTGTATACTATCTCCAGAAGCATATTCTTCAAAAATCCTACGAACAATCTTTGCAGATTCCGGTTCCACAATCAGCTTATAAATCCCATTTACCTTTTCCACACAATATCCGTATGGAGCTGTAGATCCCACATATTCACCATTTTTCTGGGCAATACGTTTCGCAGCCCGTTCTTTTGCAGAAATGTCTTTCGCATAAGCATCATTCACCAGATTTTTGATATTCATAGATAATTCCTGATTCTTAGCACCAGGTGCAAATGAATCATAGTTGTCACATACAGAAATAAACCGTACTTTCATAAAAGGAAGAATCTTTTCCAGATAGTTACCAGTTTCGATGTAATTTCTTCCAAATCGTGAGAAGTCCTTTACCAGAATACAATTTATCTTGCCTGCTCTGACATCATTCATCATCCATTCAAATCCAGGTCTGTCAAAATTTGTTCCTGTTTTTCCAAGATCAGAATAAATATCATACACAACAATCTCACACTCTCTGTCCGGATTTTCATTGTGCTTCTGAATGAATTCTTTTATCAGCGTAACCTGTGTTTCAATAGATTCTGACTTTTTTTCATCATTGTCTACGGATAATCTGGCATAAATTGCAGCCATACATACCGGAATACCAGAAATCTTCTTCTCTGTGTTTTTCTTATATCTTTTTGCTGTTCTTGCCATTTATCCCACCTCTTTCCTGCACTCTGTCCTGTGTTCCGCATAAAACCGTCTTATGACTTTCATCTTCTCAATCATATCCTGATAGCGGATGTGAATTTTAATTTGCTTGTTTTCATAAATATAGATTTTATCTACGGTCAGTGCCAGCAATGTGCGATCCAATTCTTTGATTTCCAGTGATTTCTTCCAGTTCTCCAACTGAACAGTTGCAGACACTCCACCCTCAAACATTTGCTTTACCAGCTTTTTCTGATTTTCAATCATCTGCTCCAGTTCTTCACATTTTCTTCCGTAACTTTCCCTAAAATCATCAAACTCCTCTTTGCTGATCAGTCCCTCTTTCAAGTCATCACCCAAAGATGCTTTCAGACTGTAATAGCGGTTATATTCTTCCTGTAACTTACTAATCTGTGTATCATAACCAATTACCTGATCGTAACTGACTTTCATTTCACAAAGTTCTTCCATAATCATCTGATAGTCTATAAAAAGTGCCGTATATGCCTGAATCTCTTTCAATACAATTCTTTTCAGCACCTCTTCCGGAATACTATGTCTGGTGCAATCTCCACCTTTATTTTTTGTCTGGCAAATATAAAAGGCTTTTTTCTTCCCCTTATATTGATTTACCCTGCGTATCATTGGTGTATGGCAATCTCCGCAAAATACAAAACCTGAAAAAAAGTTTGCACTGTCTGATGTTTTCGATGCCCTGCCATCATATTGAAGCAGCTTCTGAACCACATCAAAATCATTCTGCCTGATAATTGCCGGATGCGTATTTTCTACTTTCACCCACTCTGATTCTGGCTTATCCAAGCGTTGCTTTACTTTATAGCTGATTCGTTCCTGCTTGCCCTGTACCATGTTTCCAATATAGACTTCATTGGTCAGAATCCTTTTGATCTGCACTGCCGACCATTTCGGTGTATCTGAACTATGAAATCCGGAATTGTAATTTTCACCATTTGCCTTTTTATATTCTTTTGGCGACTGCACATGACGTACATTCAGTTTTTCTGCGATTGCTCCAAGACTGAACCCATCAATTTTCCATGAAAATATTTTTCTTACAATATCCGCTGCATAAGAATCAATCACCAGACAGTTCTTATTCTCCGGATCTTTGCAGTAACCATACGGTGCAAATGCTCCAATAAATTCACCTTTCTCACGTTTGATTTTCTGATGGCTTCGCACTTTACCGGAAATGTCTCGGCAATAACTTTCATTTACAAAATTTTTGATTGGAACTACAAATGACTTCTCTGAAAAATCTGCTGTTTTACTGTCAAACTGGTCTGTAACTGAAATAAAACGCACATTTAAAGCCGGGTAGGTCTTTTCGATCCATCGCCCGGCTTCTATATATTCTCTTCCGAATCTGGATAAGTCTTTTACAATCACACAGTTTACTTTTCCAGCTTCTATATCAGTTGTCATTCGTTTAAACTCAGGTCGGTCAAAATTTCCTCCTGAGTATCCGTCATCCACATATATATCAAAGATCTGAATATCCGGCTGGCTTTTTACAAAGCTCCGAAGTAACTCTCTCTGATTTGCAATGCTGTTGCTCTCTGACTTCGCACCGCCCTCTTCCATATCATCTTTCGATAATCGAAGATATAATGCAGCATCGTATATATCTGGCATATTCATTTGCATCTGTTCCATTTCACATCGCTCCCAACTTACTTATTCCATTGAATTTGAAGTCAGAAACCATGTATCACGTTCATTTTCCCTGACTTCACATTAACATAACATCTGTAGCTTCGCAAGATATTTTTTCAAGACTTGCATCTAATACATCAACTCCGTTCTTTTTCTTAGATAATCACTGATCGCATCTGTAGCATCCATTTCTCCTGTCATTTCCACGACTACCACATACCCTTCATTCATGTGAGCATACGGCTGATCGCCAGATTTATCCAGAAAAGTTTCCACTTTTTCAGAAATAGCTTTATCCATATCAGGAATTAAATCTTCAATGTCCTTTAACTGCTCCAGATTAACACTGGAATCTATTACTGACTGATTCACCATGATGCTCACCTCTTTTCCAACATATTCTTTGTATAAGTCGTCCTATACCTACAATTTTCTCAATCACATCACCTTACCTTTCACATTTTGTTCTCAAATTTTATCTATTACTATGGCATTGCATATTCTGTTCAGCGTGTTGGCTTCCATTCGTATAATCTGTTGTCAGCGTTACGTCCAACCTCTATCAGAATATTTCTGAATGCTGGCAGCTTCTTCGCAAACTTACCAGCCGTTTCCGGAGTATCTTCGACGCTCGCCCGTAAAATCATTTACAGGGTTATGGCATCTGTGGAATCAGATTATACAGCTCATGTAATTTTCAAGGTACAAAAGAGATTTTTTTGAATATCCTTTCACTTATTACAGCCTGGAAACACCAAAATGTTGTTCTCTTCAAAAAAATCCTCTCACTAATAAAGCCTGACAGAAGGATTTTACCAACCTCATTTTGCAATAATTTACAAAAAAATATTTATCCTCATCTGTACATTCGCTTTCATGCGAACCTTTATCGTACTGTCATTTTAATTCGCTTTTATGCGAATGTCAAGTATTTTGTTCGCTTCAATGCGAATCTTTCTGTTTACATTCCTTGTTTTTGGTAGTAAAATGGATTTATCAAAAAGAAAGTTGGAAATTTGGTATGACAATCGGTGATAAAATAAAAAAAATCCGGACATTCCGGAACATGACACAGGCAGAACTTGGAGCTGCCCTCGGCTGGGGCGCTAAAGGTGCAAACCGCCTTGCTCAATACGAAACGAATTACAGGGTTCCCCGTAAAGATCTGGTAACTGAAATGGCTAAGATTCTGGACGTAAATCCACTGGCACTGCATGAACCTACTACTATGGATGCTTCTGAACTTATGGAAATCCTGTTCTGGATTGATGAATTTAATCCGGCATCTATCAATCTCTTTCAGTTAGAAACTTATCCCGAAGAGAAATGCAATTCCAGCGAAGATACTGCAGTCCGTTACCATAACTCTGATAACTGGCCTGCTCATCCACCTGTTGGTATGTGGTTCAATTATGGAGTTCTCAATGATTTTATGAAAGAATGGGTTCTCAGAAAAGAAGAACTGAAATCCGGTGAGATTACCAGAGATGAGTATTTTGAATGGAAAATCAACTGGCCACAGACCTGTGACGGGTGTGGGAAATATGAACCTAAGAAAAAATGGCGAATATAGCAAATACAATGCTCTCCAAAACTGG
Organism: Blautia intestinihominis; assembly: GCF_040096655.1. NCBI lineage: Bacteria > Bacillati > Bacillota > Clostridia > Lachnospirales > Lachnospiraceae > Blautia > Blautia intestinihominis. The sequence continues at coordinate 9,396 of NZ_JBBMEI010000002.1, forward strand.
AAAATATTCCAATAATGGGGAGCTATTCTTTTTTTAATCTAATGCTCTTCTACTATATGTATTTTTCTTTCAGACAATCATTAAGCACCTCTTCACAAACAGCATATTCCCGTCTATTTGGATATTCTTTAGCAACTACTTCACTGCCAATCTGAATATATGATAAGCGCTTAATTTTTAGGTATGATAGAAAAAATCCCCGACTACTTTTCAGTAGCCAGAGCACCTTGACAATTCACATATGATTGATTTGATTCGTTTACACGACGTTCGATTTCAGCTTTGACAATTTCGTTCCATGGAGACAGAAGTTCTAATTCATCATCGCTCATCCTATCATTATCGTGCTGATTTGTACAAAGAAATAACCCTATTATGCCGGTTGACAGGTTGGATTACGCTGATTTTTTGAAAACTTTATATTGTATATTTTAATGAATTGTAGGATTACTTTATTGACATTTCTGACACTATCATATACACTGTACATATCGTACAAGTACGCATATATCAGAAGGTGGTGAGAGGAAGTTAGAATGGAAATTATCATAAGTAATAGTAGTGATAAGCCTATTTATGAACAAATTTCTATGCAGATCAAGAGTTTAATCATGGATGGTACCCTATCTGCCGGAGAAGCCCTGCCTTCCATGCGTGCACTGGCAAAAGACCTGCATATAAGTGTTATTACTGTTCAACGAGCTTACGAAGATTTAACTCGAGATGGGTTTATCGAAACCGTATCGGGAAAAGGTAGTTTTGTTGCATCACCAAATAAAGAATTTATTCAAGAAGAACAACTACGAATAGCGGAAGAATTTTTAGAAAAGGTTGCTATAATCGGTCGTACTCATGGTATCAGCTATGAGCAAATGGCTAATATTCTAAAACTATTTTTTGAAGAATGAGAGGTGAAATTATGGAACAGAACAGTATTGTTGTAAAAAAAGTGACTAAAAAATTTGATGATTTTATGTTAGATCATATTTCATTTACAGTTCCTACAGGACGTATTGTGGGTTTCATAGGAGAAAATGGTGCTGGAAAAAGTACAACTATCAATTTAATTTTAGACCAGTTGAAGTTGGATGCAGGTGAAATAAGAATATTGGGTAAACAAAATCATTCTTATTTGCATAAAGAAAACATTGGTGTTGTTTTTGACGAATGTAAATTCCATTCCGTCTTAAATGCAAAAGATATTGCCCAAATCCTTTCGGGATCTTATAAAACATGGGATATGAATTTGTTTGAAGAATATATGAAACGCCTTGATGTTCCATTAAATAAATCAATAGGGCAACTTTCAAAAGGTATGAAGATGAAATTGTCAATTATTTGTGCACTATCGCATAGACCCCAGATTCTGATTTTAGACGAAGCAACAACAGGGTTAGATCCTGTTGTACGAGATGAAATTTTGGATATTTTTTTAGAATTTATTCAAGATGAAGAACACTCTATTTTGTTCTCTACACATATAACCTCTGACATACAAAAGGTTGCTGACTATGTAATTCTGATTCATAATGGAAAAATTATTTTTGAGGAAAAGAAAGATGACCTCATTTATAATTATGGAATTATACGCTGTAAAAAATCAGAATTTAATACTGTTTCGCCAGATGACTATGTATGTTGTCGAGAAACAAATCTTAGCGTGGAATGCTTAATACATGACAAAGTAGCTGCAAAAAAAAGATACCAAAATCTAATTATTGATGACGCTTCTATTGAGGACATTATGCTGTTCTATATCAAAGGAGGTATCAAATGAAAGGATTGGTTTTTAAGGATTTATTGCTTATGAAGAAAATGAATAAAAAAGTCATTCTTGTAATGTATTTTTTTGTAATAGCAATTTCATTCTTCGGAGAGAATGAAGTTTACTCAATTATGTCATCGGCTTTTTTTTCACTTTTTATCGGTATGCACTTAATGATGACCATGACCTATGATGGATTGACTTCATGGAAACAATATGAATTAACCTTGCCGATGAGTAAGTACCAAATCATTTTCAGTAAATATTTGACTAGCTTGCTTCTTGTTCCGATTAGTATAATGGGTACAGTTATCATTTATATCATTCGTTATGTGGTTTATCATAATTTTACACTTAGCCAGTTTGGTTTTTCTATCGCCATTGCAATAGCATTACCTGTTTTATGGTGTTCTATATGTTTAGCAATAGCACAGTGGTTTGGCTATATGAGCGTTCAGTATGTGAGAATGATTTGCACACTTCTCGTTATCTTTTTCGTAAGTAAAATATCAAAAGATATGGACTACGTTACTCAAAATTTGGTTAAAAATCCTATGTTGATTGCTATTTTTGTTTTGGGTATAGTAGTTGCATCGTATTTTGTTAGTGTTATAGGATATTCAAGGAAAAAATAAAAAGTAGAGACGCAAATAAAAGTAAGTGTCGAGTGGGTGCGTTTCCCTGTCTACGGAAATAAAACTCGCGACAAAATCTGAGAAAATGAGCCGGTGACAAAATTTTCCACTCTTTTGTCCGAAGTGCAAAAGCGAATGCCTAATCGACATTGAACAATTCCATATAACTGCTATTAAAACGCCAGACGCACAGCCGCAGAGCCGATAATACACAGTTCTTGAACTGTGGTTATCGGCTTTTGTATTTTCCTAATCATAGTGATGGCTTTTTTCTTCAAACTTCTTCTGAAAATACATTTTAAGCAGCATGATTCCCACATTGATAAATCCAAATGTCAAAATCAAATTCACTGGCAGATATTCTCTGATTACATCTCCAAGTACTGCAATCCCCGAAAGACTTCCCAGCAAAAACATCTGTGAAATTTCATCCCACATTTTTTTGTATCTTTTTATTACTTTCACGATTGTTACCATAACGATTGCCAATATAAAAAGCACAGCTACAATCGCCAGAATCCTAATAATCCATGCTTCTCCGCCTGTATATGCTATTTTCTGGTTGAATCCGTTATCATAGGTTGGATGTACCAACCATTCACAAAATCGAACATACCACATGAATGGAGTCCTGAAAAAATCTATAAAGTCATTCTGAAAAGCATCATTCTGTACGATTGCAAACAGGATTACTGTAACGTATCCCATTCCCCAGAAATATTCTATATCCCTCATTTTTTCAGTTCTTGCCTTTACTTCTTTTTTTGCTTTGCGGATTTCCAACTCTGTACTTTTCTTTTCGTTACGGGCTTTGGCTTCTGCCTGTTCCATCTTTTTCTCTGCTTCTTTCTGTTTCTTCTGTGCTTCATCTACTGCTTCAACAGATGATTTATTCACCTGTATCTGCAGTTTAGAGTTCTGGTTCCGAACGTCTCTTATTTCTTCTTCGAGCTGCTCTTGCTCGCTCCTGCTCTTCAAACCATTCCTGTTCCTCAGATCGTCGTTGCTCTGCTGAAGCGATTGATTCAGCTTCTGCGTTTCGGACAATTCGATTGTCAGACGCTGAATTTCTACGGTTGATTTCCGAACTTCTTCTCGCAATCTCTGCCTGTCGGATAAGATCGTCTGTTTCTCTTCTTCCAGTGTCTGTATCTGCTTTTTCTGTGTTCGCATGAACTCTTTCGCTCTCTCGAAACTCTGTACGAGAATATCTCTCTCCACTTTGAGCTTGATTGGTGATTCCTCTGGTGTCTGCAATGGCTGCGTCAAGCTCTCTGTAATAGTTTCTGAGTTCTTCGTCCGATCTGCTGTCTCTGTTGGCTGAATCTCTGGCTTTTTGCCTATTTCTATCAAATTCATTCTCCAGTCCCTCCTTGCTGATGTCCAGATGGAATGTTTTTGACAAATTGCTATCTCGCACTTTCTTCCCATCCTGGTTCTGAAAAGTGATGTGCTTCCGTTTCTCTGTCCAGTTTACGTTCCATCCAAACTGTTTCATTTTTTCTATAAACTTTTCTTTGCTGATACAATTTTCCAGTACCTTTAATACCGCCATTGCACAGTCCGCTACAAAACTGTCCTTTACCTGCTGACGGAACAGATTATATTTGTCTTTGCTCCATGCAATGACTTCCCCTTTTTCAATCTGGCTTCCATTAAAGTGCTTTCCTTTCTCGGCAACTGTCAGTCCACGTTCCCGGCACATCTGATTAGTAAGCTGTTTCATCCGCTCCAGATCTTTTCTTGTATTATGCAGCTTTCTCCCATCTTCATAACTCACTGAATTAGTAACCAGATGGCAGTGGATATGATCTTTATCCTTATGCACAGCCACTAAAGTCTGGAATCCACTGAACCAATTTTCTGCAAACTCTTTTCCAAATTCTAATGCCTGCTCCGGAGTAATCTGCTCGTCCTTATGCCAGGAAATAATGTTGTGAGCGTACATTCTCCCAGAATCTTTATCCCACATCTTCTTTTCTTCTAAAAAGGTTCTATACACCAGATCATAGTTGATCTCATCATAGCAGCACGGACCTGTTACATAAGTAAGCAGTTCACTTGTCTTGTCCTGTCGCAAAACATATTCGATACAGTTTCTCATTGCTCCATGTGTATTTGTCCGCTTATTAATCGTCTTATTAATAGCCATATCTTTTCACTCTCCTTCCTGTATTTGAGAATATTTTTGTTGAGATAATACAGAATATCTTCCCTTGGCATAAAACCATCCGTATTCATTTTTCTTGCAATCTGATTCAAATTCGTAGCTGCACCACGAAGCTGACTAAGTATCTCTGCAAGAATCTGATTCAGCGTTTTCAGTTCTTCCACTTCCTCTGCAGAAGCAATTTTTAAACCTGCTATTGCATGAATTACAACCGCCTGCTGAGTCTGTCCAGACTCCTTTACTTTATTTTGGAGCAGATCATACTCTTCTTTATTCATTCGTATCGTTACTGTATAATTTCGTTTTCGCATAAATCTTTGTCTCCTTTCTCCACTCTATCTTTTTTATAAATCATTCATAACCTTTCCGGCAGGTAGATTAGCAGGGGATATATAAGGGAGTGCAACGCTCCCTTATACAGGTGCAGGACAGCGTCCTAGTCAATCAGTAAGTGTTCCGTAGGAATGTCCGGTGGACATTTCGCAGGAATACTTACGCCATTGACGTGCCGGGGTTCCAAGGGGCGGAGCCCTCTGGCAAGTTTAGGAACAGCCCAAAGGCTGGCTCCGGTGCATAGTGGCTTGCCACTTTGCGAAACTTGCCTGTCATCTCCCCACCACTGAACTAGCACCAGTCAAGTAACATTTCTCCTCTGCGTTATCCAGCCTAAATAGAGATGACGGTGGTTTTGTGGTGCAGGGACAGACTGTGGAAGAAATAGAAAAGCTCCCATTTCGATAGATTTTCTCTTTCTGAAACAGGCTGTTCGTGCATCACTCCGATGCGAAGTATCGGACAATCATGTGCCGTATCCGGCACTCTATTCTTTTCTTCACCTTGCTTGTTCCATCCACCCATCTACCAACGCTTTTCTGTTATATTTTCCTGTTATTTCTGTCTTTCTTTTACTGGATCTCTTTCCAGCTCTGCTAAAAGACATCAAAATAGCAGTCATAAACATTTCTCCAATTCATAATGTCTGAAATGTCACCACTGCCATTGTCTTTTTCTGCTATTCTGTTTTTGTAAAGCTGTTCCTTACTGTCAATCTTATTCTCTGTTACTGTTATTCTGCAGCCAACTAAAAACTATCTGCAAAATCCAGTGCTGCATCCATATCAGCTTCTTTCTCCCAGTCCAGATTATCTTCTGTAATCTCTCCATCCTTTTTTTCCATTGTTAGTATTCTGTCCGACAGCTTACTTTCTCCTACCGATTCTTTTACAAACGGTACAAGCATTTCCATCAGATTCTTCGCTATAGCCATCGGAACGGATTCTTTCACTCCATCCCGGACAGCTGTTTCCACTCTTTCCAAAAACGCATCTTCCTTTTCTCTGGTTTCCAGATACGGATCTGCTTCATTCCTGTACTCTCTGGAAAAATAATCGTTTAAAGCAACTACAACTGCTCTGGTGTACGATTTATATTTTTCCCTGTCCATCGTCTGCAAATATTCCCATGCCTGCCTGTCCTGTTCATCACAAAGATTCAAACGGATATTTGTGTTGATGATTTTCCGTTCTTTTCTCATACAAGCATCCCTCCGTTTCTCTGAATTTTCCTTACGGTCATTGCTTCATAGCCTTTCGCTGTGGCACAGATGTCCCGTACAATTGTCACCCGGCTCTTGTCATATTCTCCAAAATTCTGGATCATACAACCGCCACCGCCGACCACATACAGACGCATCAGTTCTGGATTATATTCCCGTTCTCTCAGCTTATGGAAAATTTCTTTCGTATAATCTCCGGCAGCTTTACGAATGACTGTCAGATATTTCTCACCAATATCTGCTGTCCCGGTACGGATCACCTGCTCAATCACCAGATCGTCCACCACTGTTCCCAGTTCTTTCAGCAGGGATTCCCTTACAGTAAGCACACACTGATGCGTTCCATATTTCTCTGTAAAGCATTTCTTCTCTAATGGACGGGAATTGTTGATATACATGATGTTTATAGTTCCGTTTCCAATATCCACAAGCATGTTGATTCCTTTGAAATCCTGTAATCGGTAAAAGGCTGCTGCAAACCCCTGTGGGTAAATATCAGCTCCTGCAAACTCTACATGGTAGTCTTTGTTACGGAATGTAAAATCCACACTTTCATTCTGGAGAAGATATTTCTGAAAGTCTTCTTTCTGTGTAGCTACCCAGGTAAGGGGAAGTCCGGCTGCAATGTGTACCTTTGCCCTGTTCATACCTTTCCCATCAAGTTCTCTTGCGATAGCCGCCAGTGTCAGCACATAATAGTCCTCATCCTGCGTTTTCTCTGCACAGAACTCCTTGTGTTCCTCTCCGATCTGGTAATACATGCCATTGTAAACAAGAAGATTATTCTGAAAGATTGGCTCCTTGTCATATCTGGCTACACCGGATGGGAAACATCTGGTAGCTGTTTTCATGTTTCCATAACCATGATCAATCCCGATCACCATAACTGTTTCATTATTGTTGATTTTCATCATTCTCATAATCATACCTCACACTTTCTTAATTTTTATTTTTTTACTTTTTCCCAAATTCGGGAAAAACCTATATTTGTATCAGCTAAAACGTTGATACCTGAAAAAGGGCAATCAGTGTAAAAAAAGCAAAATTTTATGTACTCTGGCAGCTATCTTTGTTATTTCTCCTGCTCCGGTAACATTTCTTTTTGCTTATTTTGCCCTAAATGCCCTTAATTCCCTGATTCATATTTAATTGTAACTGTTTATAATCTATATCTGTCTCTTCAAAAGGTATTCTTTCTTCTGGATCTACAGGACAAAAATCTTCTTCCTTAACTGCAATATCCTGATAATAGAACTCACCATTGTACTGCTTCAGAAGGAAACCTTTATCCGTCATATTCCTGAAAAAGTTGGACTTACCATGCCCCTGTCTGCCATTCTCTTTGCAGTATTCCTCATACATATGGAACACTTCACTTCGTTTCAGACGTTTTCCTTTGGCACGCACCAATGACTCATCAATAAAAGCGCAGATACTATCTGACGTCCGTTGCACTTCTCTTACACATTCTTTGCTGTGTTCGCTCTCCGTGAACTTTCCCTGTTCGTACAGATTTTTCAATGCAATCATCGCCATATGAATTGCATAATCGGATTCTGCCTGTACCTTTTCCTTTAAGTGCAGATCTTTTTCACCACTTTTTACTACCCGGTTCATATCAAGAATCAGTAGTCTACGGTAAAAAGCATCTGACTTATCCTCAAGATTCTGCGGCATTTCATTGGTAGAAAAAAGCAGCTTCGCATAAGAGTGGAAATGAATTGCATCCTGTCCTTTTTTCTCATAAATCAGTGTGTCCTCACCGACTGCTTTCTTTAATACATCTGTGTTCTCCATTGCTTTGCAGGGAATATCCGCACAGGCATTTAACAGCTTTCCATACATTCCAGTCGCATAGAATCGTTTATTTAAATCCTGTAAAGAAATACTGGACATATTGGTGATTCCAACTACATACTGAATCAGTGATACTGCCACAGACTTTCCAGTTCCACCATTTCCTTTCAGTGTAAGGAATTTCTGAAACTGCGTATCCTGTGTCATGCAGTATCCAAAATACTCCCAGAATGTCTGCTGTTCTTCTTTATTTGGAAGAGACGATGCAAGATACTTTTTGATATTATCTCCACCTTGTAACACCTGCTCACAATCCTCTGGATAATAGGGAAATGGAATCTGATTGATTGTCAGATAATCCGGATTGTGTTCCAGCATTTCACCCGTAACCGGATCATAATATCCATTTTTGAAGTTGATCCACCGCACAGGTTGTTTATTTAGTTCATATGCCTCTCGGTGAACTTTTGGCTGTGCGATCAGCAGATTATAGATTCTTTTGATCACTCCACTCTGTATCTGGTCACGATAGATCAGCTTCTGGATACGGTATTTCATTCTTACCCCATCATGGTCTTCCAAGAAAACTCCATGCTCATAATAATACGGTGTGATTCCCACCACAAAAAACTGAACATTCTCCACCAGGTAATCTACAATCTCCATATCCCGGACACCTTTCACATTTCCTTTTGCATCAAATAAGTGAAAACGGCTCAGTTCCGGTTCTTCTTTCAGATATCGCTCAAACCGAAGAATATACTTTTCCAGTAATTTCTCAACTTCTTTCTGATTATCCAGTTTGCCAAGGTACTCCTTCTCTTTGAACAACTGCCAGCCCGCTTTTCCATCAAGACCAGCGTCTTTGAAAAATGTCTGTAACTTATCATTCATCCACTTCACCGTACAGGCAGTCACATAATGATAGGCACTCTGACAGCTTCCTGTAAACTGAATAGCTCTCATTTCTTCTATAAAGGAATCTGCACTGAAATAATATCCGTCATCTTCCTGTACCAGACAAAGTGCCTGATAACCTGACATCACAATATTCAGTGCGATATCCTGATTGTCCACCAGAAAGATATAGGTCTGTGCTGTCCCTTCTGGATTGGTTTCCATATAATGCTTCAAAAACTTCTTGTTCAAACTTATCACTTCCTTTCAGGCAAAGAAAAAGACGCAAGCCATATCTTATGACTCACGCCTTACTTCGCTCACAATATTCTATTTTTATCAGTTACCTGCCAGATTAGTTACTGGCAATCCTTATACACAAATCAATTCTTTCAGGATAATCTCTTCTGTAATCGCTCTGTGCTGATTGGCAGCTCTTACCCATGCCATCTGATCTTTCTCTTTATCCGGCAGTGGTTCTTTTTCTTCCAACTGTTTCAGAATCACTTCCTCCCGTTCCCTAGCTGCCTTGTCCACTTCCAGAAGATGCTTTCCAATCGTATCCTGCAGAAGCATCACCTGATAGGTTGAATTTCGATGGTTTTTCAGATAATCTCTGCGAAGAAAACCATACTTGCCAAGTTGCTCCATCTGCTCACCGGATTTATAGATGAGATTCGGGATCAGGTATCCATTTACATTCGTGTACGTTAATTTCATATTCATAAGACCTCTCTTTCGTTTAAACTTTTATCTGTAACAGAACCAGATATTCATGTTACGTCATTGCTACAAATCTTTCTTTCCATATCATTTTGAATCCAACCCGGGCAGATTTTCTTCAAAATCATAGTGAAAGTGCTTCTTTTCTGTGTTGGGAAAATGAACGGAAACACTTGATTTTACTGACTTTCTTCAATGTAACCTTATTATAACGTCCTTCCCCCACCCCACCGCTTCATTCGGATACTCATTAAATCCGGGCAGGGGCTGCGCGCCTCGTCTTAAGTAGGCTTTGACTTTCTCGCCCCAGAGGAATGGGTCGTTTCGTTGTATGATGCCCCATTCCATCAGGAGGGCGGCGGAGCCGGTGACGAAGGGAGTGGAGAAAGAAGTTCCGGTGACACTGGTATAGGCACCGCCGGGAGTGGGGGCGGTGATGTTTACGCCGGGGGCGACGAGATCCGGTTTGGGGAATGAGAGATTCGATCCGCCGCGGCCGGAGAAATCGGCGTAGGCGTTTAGTCTGGAGTCATAGGCTCCTACGGTGATCACTTTGGCTGCAGTGGATGGGATCGTGAGTGTTTCTGCAGCGATCGGACGGTAAAATCCGGTCACTGGGTTCAGGACATTTCCACCCGGAAGCCACAGGTTATAATTACCCTCCCGGATTCGTCTGCCATGCAGATGAATCTTCCAGATTCCACTGGTGAGGTATGTCTCTACAGGGATAAAATCAAAATAAATCTCCTGCGTTACCTGAAAAGGTCCCGGCTTTCCGTAGTAAATCAATAAATCTGTTTCCCCTGCACGATATCTCTGTGTGCCGATTTTTTCCGAAAGTGTTGGCAGTCTTTCGCCGGATGGCGTTTCTATGGAAATCTCGATCTCATCTGCATAGGCTTTCCATAACTGCAGATTCAAAGTTGTCTCATAAGTCCCAATACTCATTTCCACAGTTTCTGTCTGTCCCTGTCGAAGCTGTCCCGCCGTATGGATCCGGTCATTTCCATTATTTCCGCTTCCTACACAGATGACAGAACGTCCTACATTCGCTGCGTTGCTGAGATATGTTTCCAGCAGAGAATCCCCTTGATGTGAACCGTAGTTATTCCCAAAGCTGATATTTATAGCAATCGGTCTTCTCATCTTCACTGTCTGCCGGATCAGATAATCAATCCCTTCCATCAGCTCTGTTGTCCGTGGAAAAGAATTTTCCCGTGCATTTCCCATTTTTACAACGAGCAGATCACTTTTATAGGCCACGCCGCGATTTACTCCGCCTGATGCTCTCCCATTTCCCGCCGCGATTCCAAGAACTGCCGTTCCATGTCCACTGGAATCTCTGGATGGAACAAGGCGCCTGCCCTCAGTTTCCCCAAGTGCAAGCGCCTTATCTATTTCTTCTTTCGTATATTCAGTTCCTGTCACATAACCTCTTGGTGGCTTTCCATCCAGACTCTGATCCCATAATCGCAGGATCCGGCTGCTGCCATCCTCATTTCTGAAATCCGGATGAAAATAGTCCACTCCGGAATCCACAACGCCAACCAGAATCCCTTCGCCGGTCAATCCGTTTGCACCAGCCTGTACCGGCAGGATGCAGCTCGCCTCTTTCGCCTGAAGCGTCTCAAAATAAAGTCGCTTGGGCTTTTCTATAAACTCCACCTGCTGTCTGTCGGAGTACGCATCAATCTCTGTTTCCGGTAAAGTCACTACTGCATAACCTCCAAGCAACGGAACTGCCTGAATTCCATCACCGCCAAGGTCACTTTCCGGTCCGCTGTATTTCACGATCACGTCCCATAGTTTTACTGTGGAATCATATCCAACATTCAGATTTTCCGATTTTGCCCGTTCCTGTGGCGTTGCCTCCATTGCAAGATTAAGAAGATTATCTATTTTCTGATCCGGCATAAAGATCTCATTTCAGATAGCACATTTACTTTATTATATGCTCCTCTTTTTCCAGTATATTCTAGCAGTTTTCCAATACATTGATTTCCATTTTCTGCTTCACCCGTTTCTGCGTTATAACCTCCACAGCAAGATTTAATAGATTATCAATTCTCTGCGAATAATTGATCATATACAATCAGAGAAACAATGGTTATCCTGGATTTCTGCATCGAAAAATCTTTCTTCTCTTATATCCGATGCTAATAAACTAACCCGAGGTCTGCTTCACTGCTTACCTGATTTGATCAAAACCCATAATTTTACATAGATTTTGCATTACTCTGCATTTGCATTTTACAATTTCTCTTTATAATGAAAACAAATCAAAAAAACAACTGCTTTCATTAAGAAATGAGGGATTACAATGTATAAGACTTTATGGAATCATATCAAAAAAAATACAAAGAAACATACTACCGCATCCGTTTTTCTCCCTGTTCTGGTGCTTGGATGGACAGTGATCGGACTTCTTGCTGGTGCTCTGATCTGTCCGTTCCTCCAGGCGGCTGTGCTTGTCAAAGCAACAGTTGTTCTTTGCACCGGTGGATATGCGGGATTGATCTTCGGATTCTTCGGCGGTATCTTCTATATCTATCGCGGTACTGTAAAAAAATCTCACACTGCTGTCAATTCAGTACCGTCCATTTCCTTCAGATAAGACAACAAAACACACCTGCAAGCTGCCCTCTGTGGCAGCTTTTTTATTGCCCGCATGTCAAAAAGAAAAACCATCAGTGATTCCATTCTACGCTCATCCCAATGCCACATCCAGAACCATCATCAGTGAAAATCCCACCGCAAAGAAGATCGTTCCGATATTCGAATGCTCTCCCACAGACATTTCAGGGATCAGTTCCTCGACAACAACATAGAGCATGGCTCCTGCCGCAAAGCTCAGAAGATACGGCAGTGCCGGAACGATCAGCCCGGCTGCAAGAATTGTCAGCACTGCTCCGATCGGCTCCACGATTCCTGATAACACCCCGCCGACAAAAGCTTTTGTTTTTCCCATTTCTTCAGAGCGAAGCGGCATGGAGATGATCGCACCTTCCGGGAAGTTCTGGATCGCAATTCCAAGAGAAAGTGCCAGCGCTCCCATCATGGTGATCTGCGCTTTCCCTGTCAGATATCCGGCATAGACTACGCCCACCGCCATTCCTTCCGGGATATTGTGAAGTGTGACCGCAAGCACCAGCATGGTCGTCCTCTGCTGACAGCTTTTTGGTTCCTCTGCCTGGTCACTGTGCTGATGCAGATGCGGCACGATGTGATCCAGCATCAGCAGAAAAAGTACCCCTATCCAAAAACCGATCAGTGCCGGAACAAATGAAAATTTTCCCATTTCCACTGACTGATCGATCGCCGGGATTAAAAGGCTCCATATCGAAGCCGCTACCATCACCCCTGCTGCAAAACCGGTTAGACACCGCTGCACATAGGCGTTGAGATCTTTTTTCATAAAAAAGACGCAGGCGGCTCCCGCCGAGGTACCTATGAACGGGATCAGTATCCCGTAAAACGCATTCATATCCATCACTTAATTCCTCCTTATTTATATTTAAGTTAGTTTTATTTAACTTTATTCATAAACAGTATAACCACATGCCATACTTTATGCAATTGCTTCTTTTTTATTGAAAAAATTTATTGACAACACACCGTGCATTTGTTATAGTAGGAAAAATCTGATTTTAAGCAAACTACGTGAGGGAGTAATTTGCACGAAGGAACGTGTGATTTGTCAACATACTGGTATTTTGTACCTGGCAAATCTTAATGAATGAGACTCATGTATGCAGCAAAACAATACATACAGCGCTTTTGTACGTCTGTACTGTTCTGCTGCATACATGAGTCTTTTTGCGTGTTCAGATACTTTCTTAAGAAAAAAGGAAAAGGAGATTTTGTTATGGCACTCGTTATTGAACTATTTTTGTTAGGTGTTGGGCTTTCTATGGATGCTTTTGCAGTTTCTGTCTGTAAGGGGCTCGGTATGAAAAAGCTGAACAAAAAACAGGCACTCATCATCGGGCTTTACTTCGGCGGATTTCAGGCATTGATGCCGTTTGTCGGCTGGCTCCTCGGCAGCCAGTTCCAGAAATATATCACAAGCATTGACCACTGGATCGCATTCATCCTGCTTGGCTTCATCGGCGGCAAAATGATGATCGAAGCAGTCCGGGAATGGAACGAAGAGGAAGTTGTCGATGTCATGGACGCACCGATCGACCACAAAAACATGCTTGTTCTCGCTGTCGCAACCAGTATTGACGCACTCACTGTCGGAATCACATTTGCTTTCCTCGGAACTCCGATCGTAGAAGCGATCACCATCATCGGGATCACAACCATGGTCATCTCCATCGCCGGAGTTGTTGTTGGAAACTTCTTCGGAAGCAGATACAAGAGCAAAGCTGAGTTTATCGGCGGCCTGATCCTTGTTCTCCTTGGGCTCAAGATCCTTCTGGAGCACCTCGGTATCCTGGTTTTCTGATGAAATAATAAAACATCTGCACTGTGCAGAACAGCCCTGCTTCACGCTGTCACACATGAAGCAGGGCTGTTCTTTTTTATATTGTGGAGGCACTCATTTTATTTTTCCAGTACAAGGGTCTCATACGGTTCCAGTATGATCTCGCCACCATTCTCGATCTCATACTCTTTTTCATAATTTCCCAGAAGTTTATGGTAAGTTTTCCACTCCGGTTTCGCCTGGAGTACGATTTTTCCACCGGTCAGGTTGTTGAATACGACCAGTTCTTCCTCTTTGTAATTTCTCTTATATGCAAGCACATCTGCATTTTCTCTCTCAAAAAATTCAATCGTTCCCTCAGAGATCACTGCTTTCTCTTTGCGGAGTCCGACCAGTTTCTTATAGAAAGAGTAAATAGAATCCGGATCCTGCATTTCTTTTTCCGCATTGATTTCTTTATAATTATCAATTACAGAAATCCATGGTTCCGCTTCTGAAAAACCTGCATTTACATCTGCCGACCACTGCATTGGAGTTCTACTGTTGTCTCTGGATTTTGCTGCAAGGATTTCCAGTGCTTCCTCCTTTGACTTTCCTTCTGAGAGAAGGATCTCATAATAGTTCAGACTTTCCACATCACGATACTGGGAAATATCGCTGTAATGAGCATTTGTCATTCCAAGCTCTTCTCCCTGATAAATATAAGGAGTTCCGCGCATCATATGAATCGTCAACAGCAAAAGGATCATGACCGTCGAAAAAGTAACTGAGATCGATGAAAAATATCTCGACCTGAATATCCGGGATTACAACTGTGTCGCTGTCGTCAGCAGCCAGACGTATAACAGTGACGGCGTAATGTTTGAGTACACCCAGTCCCGCCACCGCCCGGATCATTTCCGTTTCTATGATAATGCGGTGAGAAAATAAAATATTGACGTAAAGTACATTGACATTTCCTGAAAAAGCGTTTATTATATATAACATATTTATTTAGTATGTTTATATGGTTTTTGTTTGATTAAGGAGTGTGATCTCATGAATATCTTATGCTTTGGCGATTCTAATACCTGGGGATACAAGCCGGATAAGACCGGACGCTTTGATGAAAATACAAGATGGACTGCTCTTCTTCAGAAGAAGCTTGGTCCAGAATATCATATTATAGAGGAAGGACTTTGCGGCAGGACTACTGTCTTTCAGGATGAGCTCCGCGAGAGCCACCGGGGGCTGGATATGATCGGTGTCACTGTGGAAATGCACAATCCTCTCAATCTCGTGATCATCATGCTCGGAACGAACGACTGCAAGACCCGCTATGGTGCATCCGCCAGTGTGATCGCCCGAGGTCTGGATCAGGTGATCCGTAAAGCACGGCTCAATGCATCTCAGCACTTTGATCTGCTTGTCGTCTCTCCGATCCATCTTGGTCATGGTGTCGGAGAAGCGGATTTTGACCCGGAATTCGATGAGAGATCTGAGGTCGTTTCCAGAAATCTCGCAAATGAATACCGTAAAGTTGCACTCCAAAATCATGCTGCTTTTTTGAATGCCGCTGATTTTGCTTCTCCAAGCACTATGGACCGTGAACATATGGATGAAGTTGGACATGCTGCACTCGCTGATGCTATTTATGATAAGATCACTGCACTTGAGAAGGGACTTGCAAATGTGATCTGAGATTACTGTTCACCTGTAATATCCCGCAAATGAAAAAAGAAGAAGATCAATCTCTTACCAGAACCATTTCGGCAAAGTTTGATCTTCTTCTTTTTTCTTATAATATGTACTGCAAAAGCCAGCAGATAAACGGCAGTGTCACAATGCTGCATATCGTCGTCACGAACACACCGCCCAGTGCATAGTCTCCATCTGAGCCAGCGCTGTTTGCCATCATAACTACAGAAGTCATCGCCGGCATTCCTGCGATCAGAGCCATTGTCAGATGGATCTCATCTGAAATCGGAAACAGATTCAAAATCCCGTACATGATGACCGGGATCAGAAGCATCTTGACCAGTACGATTCCGTAGAGGGCAAGTTCTTTTATATATCTGCGGATATCGATGCAGGCAAAGACACCTCCCACATAGATCATGGCAAGTGGAGATGCTGTCGCGCCTATCTTCTGCAATCCTGTATCCAGAAGCTGTGGGATTTTAATTCCTGTTACTACGAGAAAAAGCGCCGCAAAGATCGCCACCGTTGCCGGATTGACCAGTTTCCGCGGATCAAACTTGCCTTTTCCACATGGAGTGGTCAGTTTTACTCCTATTGTCCACAACATAAACTGGTCGATCACGGTAAATACTGAAACATAGAGGATTCCATTCTGTGGAAAAATACTCGTGATGATCGGGATTCCCATGAAACCGACATTTCCAAACAGAAACATCGCCTGGTAGATTCCCGCCTGGTCGCCTCCCAGGTGAAATATTTTTGTCATTCCCAGACTTATGATGAACGTGCAGATATAAAACACTGCTGCGATCACCAGAATAGATAAGGAATGAAAAAGTGTATCCCGCTCCACACCGTCTATGATATTGACAAAAATCATCACCGGCAGTGCCATCTTGATCACAAATCTTGAGATCGGATCAAGAGTTTCACTGTTCAGTACTTTTGTTTTTACCAGGATCATGCCTGCCAGAATGTAGATCACAAACAGGCCGATCTGCTGAAGCAGGATCTCAAGCGTATTCATTTGTTTTCCTGCTTTCCTTGTACTTCGACAAAATCAGAATAACTGCGAAGGTGATCATTTCAGATGCCAGGAAGGACAGCCATACACCATTCATTCCCAGAATCCTGGAAAGTACGATCGCACAGATTCCGATCGCGATCGCACCTCGGAGCAGAGAGCCGATGATTGCCGGACGTGGGTTTGCTGTTGCGGAAAAATATGCAACGAGCATGATATTGACTCCTGCGAACAAAAATCCCAGGAAGTATAACCGAAGACCTGTGTGTGCATATTCCAGAAGAAGCTGGTTGTTTTCACTGTTGAATACTGCAATAAACGGATCTGTAAAGGTCCAGACCAGTGCGACCATGACGATTTCTATTGCTGCTGCGCAGGTCAGTGCCCAGCGGAGAAGTTTTTTTACATCGCCAGATGCACCTTTGCCGAAGCTTTCGCTGATCAGAGGCTGCGCGCCCTGTGCCATACCGTTCATGATCGCCATTCCCACAAGCGAGAGGTTTGCTACTACTCCATATGCAGCAACTCCGGTGCTTCCAGTAAGTCCAAGGATCAGCATATTAAATATGAACGTGATCACTGCGGAGGAAATTTCGCCCACAAACGCGGACACGCCAAGCTGACAACAGGAGATCAGATGCCGCACGGACAGTTTTTTCCATTTGAAACCGATGTTGCATTTTTTGCTGAAATAATGCGTGGAACATACCAGCATCGTAACACACGGACAAAAAGCAGTTGCCAGCGCCGCACCGGAAAATCCAAGCCCTGCCGGGAAAATAAAAATGTAATCAAACACGATATTGAAGGCACTGCCGGCAAGGGAACCTGCCATTACGGTTGAGGTTGCATAATCGTTTCGTGCAAATGCGGTAACGGAATAATTGCACATAAAAAACGGTGCAAAAACAAGGACGATCCGCAGATAAGTTTTGCCAAGCGCGATCAGCTCTGCATCTGCTCCAAGGAGCGCCAGAAATTTATCCGGGAAGAAAATCCCGATCAGCATAAATGGAATGCTGAAAAGTACCGCCCAGCTGATCGACTGTGTAAAATAATGATCCGCCTCTTCACCTTTGGCTCTGCGGATCCCGTATCTCGTCGCAGAACCAATCCCGATCATGGATCCTATTGCGAACATGATTCCAAAAACCGGCAGGATCAGGTTGAGGACTGCCAGTCCATTTGCTCCTGAGCTGACCGATATAAAAAAAGTGTCTGCAAGAATATACACGGATTGCCCCATCATACTTGCTACACTTTGGAAAACATATTTTGTAAATTTTTTTAGCATAATTTTTCTCCATTTCACAGACTGTCCTCTGCATTATAGTAAAAAGTTCTCGAAAAGACAATAGACTTTTCAAGAACTTTTTATATTCAGCGTTTCCTGCCAAGTTCCCAGAATGCTACGGCACTTGCGGCTGCTACATTCAGGGAATCGACGCCGTGTGACATTGGGATCTTTACTGTGTAGTCACAGTCTGCAATGGTCTGAGATGCCAGACCGTCTCCTTCTGTGCCGAGAACGATGGCAAGTTTTTCTTCCGCGAGGAGTTTCGGATCATCGATGCTGAAAGAATCGTCACGAAGTGCCATTGCCACGGTTTTGAAGCCAAGGTTCTGGATCGATTTCATTCCTTCTTCCGGCCAGGAGGATTTTTTGTCAAAATATGTCCACGGAATCTGGAATACCGTTCCCATGCTTACGCGGGCGGCTCTTCGATAGAGCGGGTCACTGCACCCGCTGGTCAGAAGGACCGCATCCATATGAAGTGCCGCTGCGCTGCGGAAAATGGCTCCGATATTTGTCGGATTCACGACATTCTCCAGGATTGCGATGCGGCTGGTATTCTGGCAGATTTCTTCTACAGACGGAAGACGGCGGCGTTTCATGGCACAGAGCATGCCGCGTGCCAGTGCGTAGCCGGTCATTCCCACAAGGACATCATATTCTGCTGTATAGACCGGAATTTTCGGATATCGCTCCAGGATCTGCTTCGCCTCACCCTCCAGGTCTTTGTGCTCAACCAGAAAAGAAAGCGGCTCATATCCTGCATTTAATGCACGTTCGATCACCTTCGGACTTTCCGCAATAAAGAGCCCTGGTTTTGGTTCATAATACCGCAGAAGCTGCACTTCCGATATCCGTGCGTATACGTCTAATTCCGGTACGGTGATGTCGTTGATTTCGATTATATTGTTCACGGTGTTCTCCTATTTATTATCAAACGTAATATTTCGGATCATATTCCGGTTGATAAGCTGTGTGCCTTTCTTTGGTGTTTCGACTTTGACCCACTGGGCATCTGCCTCGACGAATCTGCCCTTGATCGCACCAACTTCGTTAAAAAGACTTACTACACAATCCCGTCCTACATACTGATCTAACATCGAACCGCTCATATCCTCATACTCCTTTTCACTATCAATGATTGTAATAAAATTCTGTGTCTGCTGCATTGCTGACATCACCGTCAGCATATTCAGATTATTGATTGCTACCATTGTAGCCGCATCCATCGCCGTCACCCCACAATTTCTGATAAGATATCTACTTCCTGTACTCTTCTATTTTACAGCTATGTTCCTGTGTTTTTTTATCATAATTAACTCCGACAAGCAACAAATTTCCATGATATTCTTCAAGGCTCTGACAATATTCTCTTTCCTTGATCTGTGCGATAGCACCGACTGCATCTTTGTTCCATTTCAATTCTACTACCAACGCCGGTTTATCTGCAAATCGCTTTCTTGGAATAAAAACCAGATCTGCAAAGCCCTTTCCACCAGAGAGTTCCCGATGAACTGTATAAAAATTCCGCGCGGCATAAAGTGCAAGCGAAATCGTATAACTTAATGCATTTTCATCATTGTACTGAATATGCGAAGTCTCAAAGTGTGCCTGCCGAATCCCCTCCGCGACCTGTTTTTCACGTCCCTGCCAGATTGCCTGCAGGGTATCTGCTGAATTTTTGAGTGCTTTCGATACTTCTCCCCAATCTGATACGGATACTGCATTCACATATTCTGCCCGGATTTCATCATTAGGAATAAACACAGATCTTGCAGAATAATGATACCCCAAATATCCAAGGTGGATCAACAAGGTCAAAACATCGTCTTCGGTACGGAAAGTTGTCATATCATTTGTAAAACTTCCAGTATTTACCGGAACTTCCTCTCCGGCAAGCATGCTCAGGATATCGTCTCTCAGTCCTTCAAAGTTCATATCAATATAAATCTGCAAAGCCTCAAACGTTTCTGTCTGGTTCCAGTAATTTCCCAGCTTTCCAAGCCTCATACAGCTGACTACAGATTTGGGGCTGTATACAGAAGAAACTTCCTCAAAAGAATATCCATCATACCAGTTTCTGATCTCACTAAGTTCCATATGATACTCTTCACAGAGTTTTTTTACTTCCGCTTCTGTAAAACCAACATAAGAAGCCAATGGTCCCGGGTCTATCATAGAAAATTCATCAAACATATTCAGCGCACTGTGTGTGCCATATTTTTTGATAGGAAGAATCCCCGTCATATATGCAAGATGGATATAACTTTTGTCTTTGATCAAATCACGCAAAAAATCCAGATATTTCTCCTGTGCTTCTTTGTCATTCTTAAATTCTCGAAAAATGCAATCCCATTCATCTATAATAAGAATAAATGGGCATTTACTTTCTGCATAAATATCCTGCATGGTCTCTGCCAGATCTTCCGGATCAAACAACTCCACATCCGGATACAGTCTTGCAAGTTCTCGGATCACTCTCTGTTTTATTCTGGTAAGCAGTTCCTGCACATTAGAGCTTCGGCTTAAAAATTCCTGCACGTTAAGAAAAATTGTATCATATTTATTCAGATATCTGGTAAAATTTTTGTCTTCCGCAATTTCCAGACCTGCAAATAACTCTCTGGAATCACAGCCTCTGCTGTAATACGCAGTCAGCATATCTGCCGCCATAGATTTCCCGAAACGTCTCGGTCTACTGACACAGACATATGCCTGCATGGTATTTATCACACGATTTGTATATTTTATCAACCCTGTTTTATCCACATAAATATCAGAATTTACAGCTCTCTGAAACTTACTGTTATCCGGATTCAGATAATTTCCCATTCTGGTGCAGTCCTTTCTTGCTTTTTGTTTTATCTTACCACAAAGCCGTGCTGGATTCTATGATTTGTGAAAAAAATACAGACCCACAATTTCTGCGGATCTGTATTTTAATTTTTTATTCGAAGGTTCCGGTAAATTTCCAGACCATATCCGGTTCTTCCGGGAGATAAGTTACGTTTGGACGCCAGGTTGCAATAACTTTGTCTTCTGAATTTACCCACAGACAATATTCTTCTTTATAGGAAGTATTTATAAGTCCTACGGACAGATACAGTGCTTCTGCATCCATTGCATAAGCCACGCTGTGATATCTTTTTGTAAAATCAGATGGGTAAAGATCATTACATTTCCATGCTTTGTAGCCAGCATAAAGCACTTTCTGTTCGCCGTCGATCACAGCTTCAATCTTAATTCTATATCCCTCTTTCGTAAGCACTGCGCTCTCGATCTTTCGTGGATTTTCTGTAAAAAGAATCTTGCGGTCAAATAATCTTGCAACCTCCTGTCTGGCAGTTCGAAATGCACCTTCCGGCTGTACAAGTGACAGGCTGTTTATCTTGGCCCGAAGTGCTTTCTCTGCTGCTTCCAGCTGTTCCTCTTTGCATGGTTCAGAAACTGCTTCCTTTATATATTTCAGACAGATATCTGCGGCAAGATATTCTCTCGCACCTGCTGTGATTCCAATTGCCACCGGAAGATCACGGAAACAGATCAGATACTGACCAAATGCTCCCTCGGCCGCAAAGATTTCTTTTCCTGCTTTTATGTGATAAGCATAATGTGTCAGTGCTTTCTTTTCATCTCCCGGAATTTCTACTCTCGGTTTTCCCATTTCTTCTATCCACCAGGATGGTACAAGCTGCCCGCCTTTCCAGTTTCCTTTCTGAAGCAGAAGCTGTGCCAGTGCGGAAATCTGCGGCGCAGTCAGATACATTCCCCATCCGCCGGTATTGTGTCCTTCCGGACTTGTCAGCCAGTTGATCCTGCCTGCATGGTAAGCAGATCATAAATTGTAATATCTTCCAGTGCTTCATCATACGCCGCCGGTAACTCTTCTCTCACATAATCCAGAAGATGATCTTCCAGATGAAGTTTTCCTTCGTCTACAGCAAAACCAACACAGATACTGGTTCCGATCTTTGACAGGGAATGCATCATCTGCGGATCATTCAGTGAAAAAGGTGCCCAGGCTCCTTCCAGAACAGTCTCGCCTTTGTAGCGAGCAGATATACTGTGCAGTTCAACTGTATTCTCAAGTTCTTCCAGCATTTCTGCCAGTTTTATTGGATTAAGTTCAGTTCTTGTAAATGTATCAGTCATTTTTCTCCTCCTCAGACGGCTGCCAGATAGATGTTTCAATACGGATACCGCCTTTTTTAAGATGGAATTTATTTTTGCTCCAGGCATCCGGATATTTCTGCAGAAGACGTGAGATCGCATATACAACTGTTACGTTCATAAAAAATGTGATCACCTGGAAAATATTTGTGATCGTTACGATGCTCATATCAAAAATGATCGGAAGCAGTACTACGATCAATGTGTATGTATAGATCAGAAATGGTGCACCAAAACGATTTTCCTTCAGGATTCCTTTTGGAAGCCAGCCATCCTTTGCAGCCTGTGCGATTGGATATCTGACATCATTGAATACTCCGTTCAGTGTTGTGATGATTGCCATAATCGGTCCACCGATCATAAAAATCTTGTAGACTACGGACGGCAGGATTGCCTGTGCTGCCGGAAGAATCGTCTCTACACCAGCCACCTCAACTTTGCTCTTAGAAGAATATTTTATCGTAGTTTTTGTTTGTTGTAAACAGGCCGCTTAGAGTTGTCAAAACAGGACTGCCATATGGCAGCCCCTGCTATCAAAGTTCTTTTATTTTATCCCGCAGTTTCTCGGCGAAATCACAGTTGAGTTTCATAAAAAGTTTCTGTTCCTCAGGTGTCCAGGTATCGTAGATCGTGTTTTCGATCTGGATGACTTTGTAGACGGTGTCTTCCATCAGTTTACGGCCTTTTTCGGTGAGGAAGACCATTGTATTGCGGCCTTCTCCTGGGGTAAGGTAGAGGAGGTCTTTCTGCTCCATCTTGCGGATTGCTGAATTTACGGTGGATTTTGTCAGGCAGGCTTCTTTGTAGAGAACGCTCTGGTTGCAGCCTTCCTGATGAAAATTAAAAACATACAAAATCCAGAATTCACTGTCTGAGAGATTCATCTTGAGTGCAGACTCATGGTAGGCACTCTGCATCAGACCTTCAATATAAACCCATTCTTTAAATCTTGATTCCATGAACTACGCCTCCCATCAAATATAACCGTATTTTTTCCTGTTGCGCATCAGGAAGAAGATCGACAGGATCAGTGCAAAAATTTCTGCCGCGATCACTGCATACCAGATCCCATATGGTCCGAACAGGATCGGAAGTACCAGAACACAGATCACTTCAAAAATCAGCGTTCTTCCAAAAGAAATCATCGCGGAAGTAAATCCGTCGTTCAGTGCCGTGAAGAACGATGAGGCATAGATATTATATCCTGAAACAAGGAAGGAAATGGAATATACGGCAAATGCATAGGTTGTCATTTCCAAAAGTTCCGTATCGTAGCTTACAAAGATCATCGACAGCGGTCTTGCCAGAAGTTCTGCCGCTATGGTCAGAACTATGCTCATGACCAGAATGATCCTGAGGCTTTTTTTGAAGAGATTCTTCAGTTCGTTTCTGTTTCCTGCGCCATAATGGTAGCCTACGATCGGTGCGCTTCCCATCGAATAGCCGATATAAATAGACAGAAAAATAAAGTTCACATACATGATCACGCCATATGCCGCAACACCATTTGTGCCGAGCATTCGCATCAGCTGCCAGTTATACAGCATATTTACGATTGACATAGACACATTTGTCATAAACTCGGAAGCACCGTTTGTACAGGCTTTTGTGATCGCACGCAGATCCATATGTGTTTTTCCAAGACGAAGTTTACTGCTCCTTGACATGATAAAAAAGGTCAGTGGTACAATGCCGCCGATCGTCTGGCTGAGTGCTGTAGCAGATGCGGCACCTGCCACTCCCCATCGAAATACTGCGATAAATAATGCATCCAGCACGATGTTTAACACACCAGATACCAATGTTGTAACAAGTCCAAGCTGCGGACGCTCCGCTGTGACAAGAAAACTCTGAAATACATTCTGAAGCATAAACGGAACAAGGGCAAGCATCAGGATCCTGCCGTAAGTCACACAATATGGGAGCATTTCGGCATCTGCACCCAGAAACTGCGAGATCGGTCCGACAAAGATCTCACCAATTACGGTAAACAGAAGTCCCAGACCGACCAGCAGATAAACAAGCAGAGAAAAGATCTCGTTCGCTTTCTTCTTATCGCCAACGCCCAGAGTGTAGGCAACGAGGGCACTGCCTCCGGTTCCAATCATAAATCCGACCGCACCGAAGATCATCAGGAACGGCATGACAATGTTGACCGCAGCAAAAGGCTCTGCGCCGATAAAGTTTGAGATAAAAAATCCATCTACAACACCATAGATGGAGGTCAGCACCATCATAATGATGGATGGGAATGTGAAGCGGAGCAGTTTGCTGTAAGTGAAATGCTCCGATAATTCAATATGCATAAAAATCCTCCTGATATAAAAAATGTACGAAATCGTACTTGATAGCATAGTACGATTTCGTACATAATGCAAGAAGAATTTTATTCATCTGCGCTCCAGATCAAATGACATTTCGCCGCCAGCTCTTCTTCTTTCTGCTGCGCTTTCTCTGGTTCATCCTGGTAATCCCAAAGTGCAAAAGTTTCTTTTACATTCTCCGGGTCAACATAATAGACATGTTCAATCCCTGTTGGAAACGAGGTTTCATCTGTAGATTCGTCCGCTCCGCGCTCATATGCTTCCTGAAAATCCTGCAGATTCCAAAGCTCATTTTCTGTATTCGGATCGGATGGGTATTCTTTGCGGGTCCACATGGTTTCTGACAGCATATAGAACATGTTTTTCTGATCCACGGACAGGATTGATCTCATCCGTCCCAGTGGATTGACTGTAGAATATACTTTCCCGTCTTTTACGGAAATATCTGCCTCGTCCCAGGAAATATAATTCTCTTTGTCATAGTACCAGTAATGTCCGATTCCGCCTGCTGCCACTACGAGAATGACCGCCAGAAGGACAGATGCAATCCGTTTCTTACGGATCTTTCGGCGGATCTTTCGGAGTGGTTCTGCCTCTGTTTTGTTTGTCTGTGTCAAATTGTTTCCTTTCGCGGTGGCTGTCAGACGATTTTCTCTCATCATTTCTTCCTGCATCTTTCTGCAGGCGGGACACGTCTTGAGATGTTCTTCTACAAGCTGGCGGCTGTCTTCACTGACCATATCGTCCACATAAAGCGGAAGTAGGTCTTCTATGATATTACAGGTGATCTTCATGGTTTAATTCCTCCCTGATCTTCTTACATGCTCTGTGATAAGTGACTCTTGCCCAGCTTTCGCTTTTGCCAAACAGCGAGGAGATTGTGGTAAATGACAGTTCTCCGAACACACGAAGGGAAAAGACTTCTTTGTACGGCTCTGCAAGTCTGTGCAGTACTTTGTGAACCTGAAATGCCGTTTCTTTATCCGAAAAATTCTGAAGCAGATCCGGTACAAAAGTATCCTCTGTTTCTTCCTGAGATTCCGGTGCATACTTTTTATTTTTCTTCAGATAGTCATAATATGTGTTTTTGGAGATCTGACAAAGCCACACTCGCAGGTCACAGTCGCCTCTGAAATCGTCGACTTTTTTCAGGGCTTTGAAGAATGTTTCCTGTGTGAGTTCCTCTGCGATATGGGTATTATGCGAAAGCGAAAGCAGATAACGGTATACGATGGTGAAATATTGTTCGTATATCTCCTGAATATTCAGCATTGGTGTTTTCCTCCTTCACATATATGACGATGTATGTATCAGAAACGTTACAAAAAATCTCACAAAAGAAAAAGGCATTCCGATCTATGGAACACCTTTTTCTCTTTTATAAATTCCCAATCCACGTGCACGCAAGTTCTATCCATGACTGGCATTCTGGCTGGATGCAGCCGCCATCTTCGTGGCTGGTTTCTTCGTTTGCGAGACTGAGGCCGTGACCGCCTGACGGATATAGATGCAGTTCTACGGGTACTCTGTGTTTGCGCAATGCTTCAAAAAACAGCATGGAATTCTCAACCGGAACGGTATCATCTGTAACGGTATGCCACAGAAAAGTCGGCGGAGTATCCTCTGTTACCTGGAATTCCAGGGACTGTTTTTTTCTCTTTTCCGAATCATTACTGTTCTCTCCGAGCAGAGCTTCAAAAGAACCCATATGCGCAAATTTTCCAGATGTAATGACCGGATAACTGAGGATCATTCCATTTGGCTTCACCATTTCCGCATCTGTATGCAGAGCTTCTGAGATGAATTTTTCCCTCCAGAATACGCCAAGACTCGCTGCCAGATGACCTCCCGCAGAAAAGCCCTGGAGGATGATCTTGTCCGTATCAATATGGAATTCTCCTGCATGTTCTCTTAAATATGCGACCGTTTTTGCAAGCTGCATTAACGCCAGCGGATACCTCGCCGGAGCTACACTGTAGCGCAGGATCACCGCATGATATCCTCTTGCAAGATACTGCATGGCGATTGGTTCGGTCTCTCTGTCGGAGGTCATTTCATAACCACCGCCCGGGCAGATCACAACGACCGGACGCTTCCTGTCCGGGTGCATTTCCACAGAATTATCCAGAATATAGGTATATAGATCCGCAGTCTCCTGGTATCCTTCTACTTTAATCTCTATCTTTTTGTAGATCATTTAAGCCTCCGTTTCCTTACACACATCCACCCATCCGTTTGCATCTGCGACCTGTTCAAGTTCCGGGATCGTGAGTTTTACTGCGCTGTGGTCGTTGCCTGCTGCCGGGTATACGGTGTCAAATTTCTTTAAGCTTTCGTCCAGATAAACCTCAATATCATCGTTGATTCCAAACGGGCACACGCCGCCCGGGGCATGTCCGATCACTTCCTCTACCTGATCGAACGGGATCATTTTTGCTTTGACATGAAAGGTATCTTTATACTTACGATTATCGACTCTTGCAGTGCCTTCTGTGAGGATCAGAACCGCATTTTCTCCCTGCAAAAAGGACATCGTCTTAGCGATCATTCCCGGCTCTACACCGAGTGCTTCTGCTGCCATCGCAACCGTTGCTGTGGATTCCTCAAGTTCGATCACATGATCCAGAAATCCCTTATTTTCCAGATATTCTTCTGCTCTTTTTAATGACATGATGTCCTCCTTTTACAGTACATAATAATGTGGAATGATATCCTCATAATGGCCATCTGGCAGACGGAACCCACCGGGGATCACGCTAAGTTTCTTAAAATCAAAAATAGAATGACATCTGTATTTTATTCCTTACAGTTGTCACTCTATCTGTATACCACGTTGAAGCGTTTTCGTCAATCACGCCGTGGATTTTTATTCCAGCTTTTTTATTTATTCAGATTATCTGGACCAAATCCAAGCGGAAGAAGTTCTTTCAGCGTGAAAATCTCATACTGGTCCTTGCTGGTTGCGAGAATAATCTGGAATTCTTCAGGATTGCAGAATTCCATCATAACCTGGCGGCAAACACCACATGGAGCTGCGTATTCTTTCATAATTTTATTCATACCACCAACCACACAGATAGCGTCAAACTCCATTACGCCTTCACTGACTGCCTTAAAAAATGCAGTTCTCTCCGCACAGTTACTTGGTGTGTATCCCGCATTTTCGATGTTACAGCCGCCATAAACCTTGCCGTTCTTTGCCAGCAATGCCGCACCTACATGAAAATGTGAATACGGTACATAAGAATAATCCATCATACCGATCGCTTTTTCGATCAGTTCCTGAATCTGTTTCTGTTCCATTTTCTTCATATTTCTGCTCAACTCTTTCTTAATAGCCTGTAGCTTCTTCGTTTTTGATGATTTTGACAATACGGCTTGTGCCGAGGCGATCTGCTCCAAGGCTTAAGAATTTTTCTGCATCATCCAGAGAAGAGATTCCTCCGGCTGCTTTCATCTTTACATTCGGGCCGATGTGCTCGGAAAACAGTTTGATATCATCAAAAGTCGCACCTGCCTTGGAAAATCCGGTAGAGGTTTTGATATAATCTGCTCCTGCTTTGGTAACTGCCTCACACATTTTGATCTTTTCTTCATCGGTCAGAAGGCAGGTCTCGATGATCACTTTGAGGATCTTGGAACCGCAGACTTTTTTGAGAGTGCGGATCTCTTCTTCGATCGCGTCAAACTTGCCGTCTTTTGCCCAGCCGATGTTGATGACCATATCAATCTCATCTGCACCATTTGCCAGAGCATCTTTTGTTTCGAATTCTTTTGTTGCTGTAGTCATGTATCCGTTCGGGAAACCGATAACAGTGCAGACTGCCATTTTGTCCTGCACATATTCTTTGACCTGTTTTACATATGCAGGCGGAATGCAGACGGAGGCTGTTCCATATTTGATTGCGTCGTCACAGATCTGTTTGATCTCTTCCCATGTAGCAGTCTGTGTCAGTAAAGTATGATCTACGTGTTTTAAAATTTCTTTTGCATCCATGTTTTTATTATTCTCCATTCTTATTAGTTACTGTTCACTCCGTTCACAGTAACTTGGTCAAAATCCATTCCACATCACCTACGGTGATGGAATTTTGCCCTGTATATCTCGGGATTTTGCCATATTCATGGCAAAACACCTCGCGGGATACTACCTGTGAACAGTAACTCTTATTATTCATTATGCCAGTTCCAGTGCAATTTCCATCATTTTGCCGAATCCAAGCTGACGGTCCTCGGCACTTAAGGATTCTCCTGTATACAGATGATCCGAAATTGTCAGCATGCAGAGTGCTTTCTTTCCTGCTTTGGCAGCATTCATATATAATGCCGCTGCTTCCATCTCCACTGCCAGCACGCCCATATCGCGCCACAGGTCGTTTACATTGCTCATGGCATTGTAGAATACATCGGAAGACAGAACATTACCTACAACCACATTCGTGCCCTGACGTTTCGCAGTCTCTACAGCTCTGTTCAGCAGTTCGTAATCTGCGATCGGTGCGAAAGTTCCCGGCAGACCATACTGATACGCATAATTGGAATCTGTGCAGGCACCCATACCGATCACCACATCCATCAGTTTGATGTTGTCCTGGAAAGCTCCGGCAGAACCGATACGGATGACCTGATCTACATCATAAAAATTGAACAGCTCGTAAGAATAGATTCCGATAGACGGCATCCCCATACCGCCTCCCATAACAGAAATTTCCTTTCCTTTATAGGTTCCTGTATATCCGAACATGTTTCTGACAGCATTCACCTGTCTTGGATTCTCCAGATATGTCTCTGCAATATATTTTGCACGGAGCGGATCTCCCGGCATCAGTACAGTTTTTGCAAAATCTCCTGCTTTGGCACTGTTGTGTGCAGTTGGAATATTTGTCATCTTACTCCTCCTTTATATTAATTTCGTTTTTGCTGTAATATCATTCCCCAGATTAGGCGGATATTTATAATCCGTCAGATCAGCGTAATGTGCTGAAATCCTTTTTCCCTTAATATATCAGCCAGGTAAGCCAGATACTCCTGGTTTGGAACCTGGTAATGCGAATACTGCTCCCTGACTCCCATCGGACGGTATGCAATGATCTTTACGCGGATATCGTTGATCTTGAGATATGGTGCAAGAAAATCTCCCATCTCACGGATACTTCTCTCTGTATCATAAAGATCCGGTACGATGACCGCTCTTACTTCATAAAGCTTGGAAGTTTTTGCCAGATATACAGCATTCTTCAACACCATTTCATTTGTAAAATCGGTGACCTTCCTGTGCTCGGCAGCTTCAAACGCTTTGATATCCAGCATTACGCCGTCTGATACTTCCATCAGTTCCGGATAATCCTCAAACGGGATCATGCCGTTGCTGTCGATCAGTGTCCCCAGTCCGTCCTTCTTTGCCAGGCGGAACAACTCTGTCAGGAACTCCGGCCAGAGCATGCACTCTCCCCCTGAAACACTAAGACCTCGGATGAACGGAATCTGCTTCTTAACTTTTGCATAGACTTCTTCCGGTGTCATCTCAAAGGTTCTCGGAGAACTGTCGTTGGGACAGACGTGGATGCAGGTATCACACTGTACACATTTCGATGGATCGAACGCCACTTTGCCATTCTCATCAAAAGACAGTGCACCTGCCGGGCACTGTTTCACACAGGTACCGCATTGTACACATAATTTCCTTGTTTCCGGATTGTGGCAGTATTTGCAGTTGATATTACATCCCTGCAGGAACACTGCCGTCCGGTTACCCGGACCATCCACACTGCTGAACGGGATGATCCGGTTCACTACTGCTTTCATTTAACGTACCTTTCTCTCCAGGATATGTCCGTTTCTTGCAGCACCAAGCCCCAGAGCTGTGGTATCCTGCAGAACAGCCTCTCCGTTTGCAAGTTTCTCAAGTTCAGAACGTTTTACAAGATATCCTGTGACACGGATCACATCGCTGTCGCTGGAATAGAAAGACAGGTAACGAAGATCCATCTTGAAGGAGCCCTTGATGATATCCAGTACATACTCCGGATTGCGATGAACAGTCATATCGATCGGGAAGATATCGCCGGTTCCTGAAGTAAAGTATTTGTGGAACTTTCTCAGCACGTTGAGCTGATCGATCAGTTCTTCCGGTTCCTCGCCGATCGGGATACGTGTTCCCGGAGTTACATTCTCATCCTCAGCAAGTCCTACCTGTGCATGAAGGAGGAAATGTCCGCCGGTTCCTTCACAAT
This sequence comes from Blautia intestinihominis, assembly GCF_040096655.1. Lineage (NCBI taxonomy): Bacteria > Bacillati > Bacillota > Clostridia > Lachnospirales > Lachnospiraceae > Blautia > Blautia intestinihominis. Next base: position 40,092 of record NZ_JBBMEI010000002.1, read on the forward strand.
ATTTATTCTTGTGGTTCAGATTAAATTCCTTGATGATCTCCATGATCTCCACACCCAGATCATTGGCTGCTTCATCATGTCCGAAACGTCCCTTGAGACCTTCTTTTTCGAAAAGGATATTGACACAGTCAGCAAGACCTACCAGACCATACATGCCGGAGAAACGATCTCTGTGGATAAATCCTTCTTTTGCCAGGAAGTTATTCTCAAAGAATCCGCTCTCTTCTACCTCGAACTTGATTCTTGCATCCATGTAACGAGCCATGATATCCAGTACATATGGAAGTTCACGTTCTTTGAAATCCTGGATGTTCTTTGCTCTCTTGGCAATGTTTCCAAGGACCAGACGGCAAAGGGTATACGCACCGCCGCCAAGCAGAAGGCCATTGTAGCAGCTGGCGATCACATAATTCTCACCAAGCTCGCTCTTGAACATCTTGTGATTGGCAAAGCTTGGTTTTGCGCTGTGCATTGCACAGTCGATCGCTTTGAGGGCAAAATCATCCGGAGTAATGTCTTCGTCATATTTGAAGCTTAAGTTCGGAACTGCATTTTCCAGTTCTTTCTCAGCTTCCAGAAGCAGACGTCCTGCCTTGGTCTCTCTCGGTCCGATGTTTGCATGTGAGAAGGAATCGAGGATCGTGCGGTCCATCTGTGTCAGGAACAGCTTCAGCATCTTTTTTGCCTGAGCTTCATCGACGGTATCGATGTATGGCTCCAGTAATTCATCCAGCTGTCCTACGTAAACCGGGTAATTGGTAACACTCGGTACATGTTTATAAAAGATCATCAGGCTGTTCAGTGCCTCATAGAGATCGGTCGGCGGATCGAGCTGCAAGAATTTGCTTCCTTCTTTCAGGAATTTCGCATAATCCGGGATAATGTAACGCGGACGCATCGGCGCATGTCCTTCAGACAGGTCGCAGATACATTTGCGGTCGATCGGTACATTCAGAAGCTCATCCAGTCCTTCCGGAAGATCAAGGACTTCCATCAGAGAATCTGCCTGATTTGCAAGGCAGGTCAGCTTCTGTTCATGAGTCAGCGTTGCGCTCTCTATAATTTCCAGAATGTTTTTTCTTGTTTCATTGACTCTTTCCATAGAAATGTCACGCATAGTAATTCCTCCTAAAATACTATAAAAAACTATTATTTTCCCTCAGTTGTCTTATCTTATTTATACCATATTTCCTGTAAACAAAAAAGAACAAATGTCTTTTTTTGCTGTCAAAAAAAGTGCTGCAAAAACTGTTTTCAGTCTTTTACAGCACTCTTTGCTCCACTTGTACCGTTTATTTGGATTTTACAAAAATCTTTCCGTTGGCTGCCGGTGTGTGAGCCTTACCAACAAACAGTACCAGTGCAATGATCGTTACCACATATGGAATCATGGAAATCAGGTTCGGGGATACCACATTGCTCTGTGCTGCCAGAGATTTGATACCACTGCAGAGACCAAACAGAAGGCATGCCTTTGTTGCGCCCTCCGGTGAGAATTTACCAAAGATTACAGCTGCGATCGCAATAAATCCCTGTCCTACAATAACGCTTGGACGGAACTGGTTGATGGTTGCCAGAGTTACGAATGCGCCGCCAAGTCCTGCAAAAAATCCTGACAGGATCACACAGGTATAACGAACTTTGTAAACATCGATTCCCAGAGATTCACATGCTTCCGGATGTTCTCCGACTGCACGGAGGTGTGCTCCAAATTTTGTCTTATAAAATACAAACCAGCACACAAATGCAAGAATGAATACCAGATACGCTACTGCGTAAACATTTAATACGTTGTTCCAGAATGAACCTGTCGGGAAGACACCCTCAAACAGCTTCGGAAGCTTGCAGCTTGGGTCCATAGCCGGTGTATCTGATGAGTTATTATACATTGCCTTGCAGAGAAACAGTGCAAGTCCAGGTCCCAGGAAGTTGATCGCTGTACCGGCGATCGTCTGGTCTGCGTGGCAGGAAATACATACAAATGCATGGATCAGGCCGAACAATGCGCCCGCCAGTCCTGCACATAAGAATGCGATCCAGCCGTTTCCGGTAGTCAGGCCCATTACCGCTCCGGTGAATGCACCAATTGTCATCATACCTTCGATACCAATGTTTACAACTCCACATCTCTCAGAAAAACAGGAGCCAAGTGCCGCCAGAAGAAGCGGCGGTGTTGCGATCAGAGTCGCATTGATCAGAAGACCAAGGTCTTTAATTAATCCGTTCATCTTATTTAGCCTCCTTCTTCTTTGCAGCATTCAGTACGAATACTTTGAATACGTGTGAGATGGCGATCAGGAGAACAACACATCCCATGATAATATCAACAACTTCAGACGGTGCCTTTACGATACTGAGCTTGGAACCGCCATATTTCATTGCACCATAGAAGATACCGGAAAAGATACATCCGATCGGGTTGGATCCTCCGATCAGGGCAACGGTGATACCTTCAAATCCAAATCCTTCCTGTCCTGCAAACTGGCTCAGACGACCTGCCATACCAAGTACCTGAACCGCGCCGCCGAGACCGGATAAAAGACCTGAGATTCCAAGTGCAGTCAGCACAGAACCATCTGCATTGATACCGCCATACTGTGCACAGTTTCTGTTAAATCCTACGGCTTTTAATTTGTATCCAAGTGTTGTCTTCTCAATGATGACCCAGATAACTACTGCTGCGATCACTGCGAACAGAATGCCCCAGTGTGCTGCATTACAGTCCAGAGCCTTACGGATACCCTCCGGAAGAAGAAGTCTCGCGTTTTCGGCGATATCCAGTGTCGCTTCACTGCTCTCTCTGTGGATTCCCGGAAGGTTTACCACATAGTTGGACAGATAAAATGCGATCCAGTTAAACATGATAAAGGACAATACTTCGTGAATACCTCGTTTTACTTTGAGGACACCTACGATCAGAGACCATATACAGCCGGCTGCTGCTGCCGCCACCAGGCATACAAGTGCATGAAGGACCGGCGGAAGCTTGAGGACAATACCAAGTACACAGGCTACCAGACTTCCGATTACGAACTGGCCTTCTGCTCCGATGTTAAATACACCTGTTCGGAAGGAGAAAGCCACACTCAGTCCGGTAAAGATCAGCGGGCTCGCATAAACCAGAGTCCACACCAGATATTTCGGTTTGCTGAAAATACTGTCAAACAGCTTGCCATATGCTACTGCAGGACTGATTCCGGCGATCAGAAGAAATATCGCACCTACCAGGAAACCTGCAATGATCGCAACGATGGTATAGAGTACATTGCTCTCAAGAATGCTTTTTTTCTTATTCATTTGTTTTTCCTCCTGCCATCATAAATCCAAGTTCTTTCTCATCTGCATCCTTACCCGGAACACTTCCGGTGATCTGGCCATCAAAGATAACCTCGATTCTGTCAGACAGACTCATGATCTCATCCAGTTCGAAGGATACCAGTAAGACCGCACGATTCTTGTTTCTCTGCTCTACCAGATATTTATGTACGAACTCTATCGCACCTACGTCAAGACCACGGGTCGGGTTTACTGCGATCAGCAGTTCCTTGTCGTTTGTCACCTCACGGGCAATGATAACCTTCTGCTGGTTTCCACCGGACAGTGTACCCGCCGGTGCTTCTGCACATCCTCTCGGACGGACATCAAACTTCTCGATCAGTTTCTCTGCATGTTTCTTGATCGCTTTTCGGTTCAGAATGCCGTGATTCGAAAACGGTTCTTCCTCAAAGTGCTGCAGAATCAGGTTGTCTTCATTGGAAAATTCCAGGATCAGACCATGTTTCTGACGGTCAGCAGGAATACTGGAAATTCCATTCGCAAAAGTTTCCTTAGGACTCTTATTGAATACGTCCTTACCAAGTACAGTAACCTTGCCGGATTCTGCCTTACGAAGACCTGTCAGGACTTCTACAAGCTCTGTCTGTCCGTTTCCATCTACGCCGGCAAGACCTACGATCTCACCTCTGCGGACATTCAGGTGGAATCCCTTGAGGATCTCTACGCCTCGGTAATCCTTGGCATGCAGATCATCGACCTCCAGAACGACTTCGCCTGGTTCCATGTCTTTCTTGTCAACTTTGAAGTTGACATCACGACCTACCATCATGGCTGCCAGATCATTCTCGTTTACATCTGATACCTTTACGGTACGAATATATTTACCCTGACGGATGATCGTACAATTGTCAGAGGAAGCAGTGATTTCTTTGAGCTTATGGGTGATCAGGATAATACTCTTGCCATCTGCGGTCAGGTTATCGATGATCTCCATAAGTCCCTCGATCTCCTGTGGTGTCAGGGAAGCAGTCGGCTCATCCAGGATCAGTGTCTCTGCACCACGATACAGAACCTTGAGGATTTCCACACGCTGCTGCATACCTACGGAAATATCCTCGATCTTTGCGTCAGGGTCTACTTTCATTCCGTAACGCTCGGACAGTTCCAGGACTTTCTTTCTTGCTGTTGCCTTGTCGACGGACAGGCCCTTGGTCGGCTCCATACCAAGAATGATATTTTCGGTCACAGTAAATGGCTGGATCAGCATAAAGTGCTGGTGTACCATACCGATTCCGATATCAATGGCATCCCTCGGACTGTTAAAATGTACTTCCTTTTCATTAATAAAAATCTGTCCGCTGGTCGGTTTGTAAAGTCCACAGAGTACGTTCATCATTGTACTCTTTCCGGCTCCGTTCTCTCCCAGGATCGCGTGGACCTCTCCTTTGTGTACGGTCAGATTGATGTGGTCATTCGCTGTAAAATCGCCAAACTTTTTTACGATGTCTTTCATCTGGATTACGACTTTGCTCTCATCCATATGGCTTGTTCTTCCCACGTATGCCGCCTCCTTTGTTTGTTGTTTTGCTCTTTTCACTGTCTCCAGTGGACAGGAAAATAAAATTGCTGTGCATTCCGTTCACAGTAACGAAAATGCAGGATATTTTCTTCTCCATTGAAGATAGAAAATCTGGAAATCTTTGTCTCTATATGCATCGACGGGGCTCTGCATACGCAGGCCCCGTACAGACGCAAATATTAGATTACCGGGTAAAACGGTCACTTCTTAGTCAAGAACATATACGTCGCCGTATTTTGCCTCGAAATCATCTTTGTTATCCGGAATAACAACATCACCGCTGATAATCTTTTCTTTTACTTCGTCAACTGCCTTGATTACATCATCCGAGATCAGATCCTGAGACGGAGCGATATCAACACCACCTGCTGCCAGGTCGAAAGTCTGAACGCCGCCCTCAAGCTTATCATCGATCAGTTCCTGTACTGCATCATATACAGCATTGTCAACACGTTTCATAGCAGAGGTAAGAACGGTCTTCGGAGCGATGCTGGACTGGTCAGAGTCAACACCGATCGCATATACACCAGCTTCCTGGCAGGCCTCGATAACACCAAGTCCTGTAGCACCAGCTGCCTGGAATACGATATCAGCGCCGTTGGTGATCGCTGTGTTTGCCATAGTCTTACCTGTTGCGGAATCTGCAAAAGAGTTTGCATTGAACTGCTGAACAGTGATATCCGGGTTAGCATCAATAGCACCTGCACAGTAACCATATCCAAACTGGTTCATGGTCTCGTTAGTCATACCTACTACAAATCCGATATTGTTGGTCTTGGTAGTTAAACCTGCAACATATCCTACCAGATAAGAAGCCTGCTCAGCTTTGAACATCAGGCTGGTAACATTTGGAAGATCGATGCTTGAATCATCAATGATAGCGAATTTGGTATCCGGGTTAGCTTCTGCTGCTTCTCTGGTAGCATCTGCCAGCATATAACCAACGCTGATGATCAGGTCATAATCCTCGTCTACGAAAGTTTCCATATTTGGCTGATAATCTGCATCTGTAGCAGACTCCAGATAGTTAACCTCTACTCCGAGTTCCTCTCCGGCTTTTTCAAGTCCCTCCCATGCTGACTGGTTGAAGGAACCATCGTTAACTCCACCTACGTCTGTGATCAGACCAATCTTAAACTCGTCGTCTGCTGCTGCAACCATCTGCGGCATAGCACTTACGGAAGCTACCATAGCAGCTGTTAATACTGCAGCCATTACTTTCTTTCGCATAAATTGCCCTCCTTTGTTTTTTGTCTAATAATACTATGATAACATCTTTTTTATGAAATGAAAAGACGAAATTTATTTATCTTTCATGATTTGTTTATGGTTATTTTATTTTCCAGTACCTGCGTGATCGTGGAAAACAGAGTGTCTATCTCGATCGGTTTCGCCACATAGGCATCCATTCCTGCTGCCAGCGCAGCTTTGTGGTCCTCTTCGAAAGCATTTGCGGTCATGGCTATGATTGGTGTTCTGGCACGGTCATCCAGCAGTTTTCGGATTGCTTCAGCTGCCTGGTATCCGTTCACATGCGGCATCTGGATATCCATAAGGATCACATCATAATATCCCACCGGTTTTGCCTGCAGCATGGAAAGTGCGATCTCACCGTCCCCGGCAGCCCCTACTTCTGCATGTGCATCCTGAAGGATCGTCACTGCGATCTCAGCATTTAATTCGTTATCTTCTGCGAGAAGGAGCCGTTTATTTTTCAGAGTTTCTTCCTGTACAGCATCCTCTTTCGAATCTTTTGAAAGTTCTTTTTCCTCAGAGATCCTGCATGGGAGAAGAACGGTAAAACAGGAACCTTTTCCTGGTTCACTCTCTACGGAGACACTGCCATTCATCAGGTCTGTGAAGGATTTTACGATACGGAGCCCCAGCCCGGTTCCCATGATGCCGTTTTCGGAAGAGCTTTTTTCACGGGTGAAAGCTTCGAATAATAAAAAGCAGCATTCTCCTGCATCATCTCGATGCTCTGCACTTCCTCATCAAAATAATATTCTCTGTCATTATCGGGACTGACCTGTCCTTCTTCATTATCAAGCGTGATCTCAATCTCCATGTCTTCGCTCAGCAATGGATATTCCCGACTTTTCTTCTCAATCAGATTCGTAACCATCTGCAGCATCTTCTGTGCATTATGACCTTTTTTACATATGATCTTCATTTACATTCCTCTTTTGCTCAAAACTTTCAGAAATATTTTTTGAATAACCGATATGTGTTATGTTATCACATTTTATGCTGCAATTCTATTTCTCAGGGGATTTTGCATTTTAATTTGTACTTATTTGCATTTTTACTCCTTCTCCAGAAGTTTCTTATACGACATATCCATGCCGAATGCGCCAAACGGGGCGGTGATGATGATGGCCATGACTGCTACGGAGAGGATGATCTTGCCGCAGCCAAGGCCTGCTGCCAGGGGGACGGAGCCAATGGCGGCCTGGACGGTTGCTTTTGGCAGGTAGGCGAGTACGCAGAAAAGTCTTTCTTTCGCATTGAGGTTTGTTTTTACCATGCACAGAAGGACTCCGCAGGCACGAAAAATGAGTGCGACCAGGATCATAAGGATTGCCGCGGCTCCGGCCTCCAGGGTGTATCGGATATCCACCGCCGCACCGACAAGAACAAACAAAATGACTTCTGCTGCAAGCCAGAGTTTGCCAAATTTCTCGGATAAACGTTTTGAGACAAAAGCAGTGCTTTTCATCTTGAGGACGCAGGCCATGCTGACAACTGCAAGAAGTCCGGATACGGCAATCTTTCCTTCCAGCCAGCCTTCGATCGCGATCAGCAGGAAGGAAACACCCAGTACAATGATGACCTTCATGCTGTTTCTGACATAATGTTTTTTGGCGTATGCTGTCTCAAAAAACAGATAGAGAAGATATCCGACAACCGCTCCCAGTGCAACTCCAAGTACGATCGATACCGGGATATTGAGGAAGGATTTTACATCTGCCTTATCTCCCTGCGCCATTCCAAGGAATGTTGTGAACAGCACGATCACAAAAATATCATCACAGGATGCACCCGCCAGAATCATCTGCGGGATTGCTTTGCCTGTGCCGTATTTTGTCTCAATGAATTTTACCATGCGCGGAACCACGACTGCGGGCGAAACTGCTCCGAGGACGGCTCCCATAACTGCCGCATCCACTCTTGAAATGCCCAGAATCGCAGGCGCACACAGAATATAACCAAGGATTTCAAACGATGCCGGCACAAACGACATCATAACGGCGGGGCGGCCTACTTTCTTAAGGTCTTCCAGATTCAGCGACAGTCCGGCTTTGAGAAGAATGATGATAAGTGCCATCTTTCGCAGATCTGCTGAGATTGACAGTATCGATGGATCCAGCAGGTCAAGCACATACGGTCCGAGAACGATTCCCGTAACCAGCATGCCAATGATCCGTGGCAGTTTCAGATATCCGCAGATGGCCCCCATTGCAAGGCCAACCAGAAAAATAAGTGACAATGATGTTAACATAAAAAATTTCCTCCTTTTCTTTCCCTCAGACGCAATCAGCAGTACAACACAAAAAGAGCTGACAACTTCTGCGACTGAATAATCGTAGAAGTCATCAGCTCTGAATAAGCAGTTTAGGTTTCCCATGGGAGAACTTCATTCCCAATTCGGGTAAATCATACTATTTTCGTAAACGAAAGTCAAGAATTTTTGTTTTAACACTGTCCTCTTTTTCCATTCTTAAGGTCCTCTACAATTTCATTGTAGCGTTTTTTATTTAAACGATAGAAGAACAGTACAATCGCAGTCACGATCCAGAGAATTCCAGGGATTGTTGAAAATGAGTGTTTCATGATACTGATGACAGCAGAATTCTGCGTCTGATTCGCAACATAACCATATTTACCAAGAAGCATTGCAAGCATCGCAGTTCCGATTGCCATTCCGATCTTATTTCCCAGTGAGACAAATGCATACTGGAATCCATCGTTCCGAAGACCCGTTTTCCATTCTCCATATTCCACACAGTCTGGGATGATTGCATAAATTGCGGTATTAAATCCAGAAAAGAAGAATTGTGTCACTCCTGCCAGTGCATAGAAAATGACTGCACTTTCTTTTACATTGAAGAAATACATGCTCAACATGGAAATACCGGTAAGCAGTGCAAAAACAGATGCAGTTCTTCCCTTGTTGTCAAGTTTACGGAATACTGGCTGGAAACATGCTGCTCCAATGATCGACGGGATAATAATGCACATGGAATATGTTGTATAATAAGCTGCATTTCCTTCCACATAAGTAAAATAATAGAGAACATCTGCATTTCTTCCATAAAGAGTAAATCCAAAAAGTACCTGTCCGATCAGTGCAAGTATATATGGCCGGTTCTGCATAACTGCTTTTAGCTGAACTTTAATGGAAATTTTTTCTTTCTCCGGCGTTGTCACGGCTTCCTTTGTTTTTGCAAAGCAGAAGAAATGACATGCTGCAAAAATACATCCATAAATAATCGCTACAAACAGATATCCATTTTTGGTGCTGTGGCTTCCGAGTTTACTGATCAGTGGAACCGTGATGATATTGATGATTCCAATTGCGATCATCGCCGCTACAGAACGGGATGTGTTGATCTTGGCACGCTCATCGATATCCTGTGTCATTGCTCCACAGAGGGTTCCATATGGAATATTTACACAGGTGTATCCCAGAACCAGCAGACAGTAAGTAATGACCATATATATAATCTTTGCCTTGTCTGACCAGTCCGGATGTGCCCAGAAAGTCAGCATCAGAAGGATTGCTGTGACCGGTGCTGCAACCAGCAGCCACGGTCGGTATCTGCCCCATCTTGTCTTGGTCTTATCAGTCAGTCCTCCGACGATCGGATCGTTGATCGCATCCCAGAATCTTGAAAAAAGCATCAGCGCAGAAACCGCTGTCATACTGATTCCAAAAACATCCGTATAAAAGATCATCAGAAAATTACTCACAAACATCCAGCTGAAATTGCAGCCTACATCTCCAAATCCATACGCAATCTTGCTGATCAGCGGCACTTTTCCATCTTTAAATTCTTTTCCCATGGCTTCTCCTGCTTCCTTCGCTTTATTTTTCCTGTACGTTGATAATGACTTTCATTGTTGTTTCACGGTTGTCATCAATGTAGTGATATGCTTCCAGATAATCCTTGAATGCAAATGTTTTGGAGATCAGAGGTCTTAAATGAACTTTGCCTTCATTTACAAGTTTAATACCATCTACATAATCATCGTGGCGATACATCATAGTGCTCTTGATATCCAGCTCATGGTCATTTGCTACAGCCAGATCGATTTCTGCCATTCCTGCAAAAACTGCAACCAGTACGATCACGCTGCCCTTTCTTGCATATTTGATTGCCTGTCCCATTGTGATATTATTTCCGGCACAGTCATAGATCACATCTGCTTTGTCCGGTCCAAAAGCTTCTACCATTGCTTCTCCAAAGTCTTTGTTCTTTGTATTGACGCAGACATCAATTCCACATTCCTGTGCTTTTTTGAGACGAAGATCACTGACATCTGTGATCATGACTTTGGCGGCTCCCATTCCTTTGGCAGCCTGTGCCACCAGGTTTCCGATCGGACCTGCTCCAAGGACTGCAATATTCATACCTTTCACATCGCCCATCTGTTTTACTCCGTGAACTGCAACTGCCAGCGGCTCGATCATTGCACCTTCCTCATAGGACATTTCCTCTGGAAGTGGTGTTACCTTGGATGCATCTACTGCGAAGTATTCGGATGCCGTTCCGGTTGTCTGGAATCCCATAACCTTCAGTTCCTCGCAGAGATTATATTTTCCATGGCGGCATGGATAGCAGTGTCCACAATATACCTGTGGTTCAATGGTGATCTTCTGTCCTTTATGAAATCCTGTTACATTAGCTCCAAGTTCTACGATTTCTCCGGAAACTTCATGTCCCTGTGTAACCGGATATTTCGTAAAAGGATGTTTGCCGTGATATACATGGATATCTGATCCGCAGATTCCGATATTCATGATCTTTACAAGAACCTGATCGTCCTTTACTTCCGGAACCGGAACCTCTCTGAAAATAATTTCTCCTGGTTTTGTCATTACCTGCTGTAACATAATAGTTTCCTCCTTGTTTTTGTTATGTATTATCTTTTATTAAATGTTTTATTAAAGTAATTACATTATTATTCAGAAACTCTCTTTTGTCAAGAGTGTTCTTATCACTTCTCTCTATTGCACAATATTAGAAATCAGTTTTTGTGCAGGTTTCATAGATACACTGTGCATCATCCCACAACAAAAAATCTCTGAGCAAAATCTGCCTTTTGACAGACCTTGTTCAGAGATTTCCGAAAATAAAAGTTCTCAGCTTCTATTCTATATTTTTGATAAAATCCTGTAAAAAATGTTTCGCAGCACCTACTGCGGATGCTTCTCTCTTGTAGGAGCAGTTTCTGAGATACCGGATATCATGATCGAAGCCATTGTATTCCATCACTTTTTCCCCCAGTGGAAGCATATGTTCTGCCAGATATCCACCAACTTCTCCACCAAGGATGATATCCATATCGTATGCCATACGCAGATTTGAGATCAGGACCGCCAGCATATCCAGATATTCGCTCCATTTTTCTTCCGCTGCTTCGTCACCGGATTTTAACTGTTCCATAAACGTTTCCAGAGAATTGATTTCATCTGTAAGTGCACTTGCTGCACAGTAGGCATCCGCACACCCTTTCTTGCCACAATAGCATTTACGTCCTCCCGGAACCAGAATCATATGTCCGAATTCTCCTGCCTTCTGATTTTCTCCCTGAAACAGCTTTCCACCAATACAGAATGCTCCGCCCAGCGTATTGTTCAGTGACAGGTAGATTGCATTTTTATATCTGTTCATATCCTCTGCCATCATTGCCGCATTTGCATCATTTTCGAAATAAACCGGAAGATTAAATGCCTGTTCCAGAAAACTCAGGCTGTAATTTTCCAGCTGCAATGCATGTGATTTTATAAGCAGATGGGCTTTCTGACTGATGATTCCCGGAATTGAAATACCAATTCCAAGAATCCGGTCCTGATACTCTGTGTCCTTCAGAAATTCTGATGTCAGTACAGAAAGATCCTGACAGTAAGATGCATCCGGTGAAAACTTCATACGGACACGCCTGAATTTCACGATTTCATATTTCAGGTTTACAAGTACTATCCCCACATGATTTGCTGTGATCACAATTCCTACAGAATATCTGTAGGACGGATTGATTCCTATGCTTTTTGCCTTGCGTCCACCAGTAGATTCATATTCTCCGGTTTCTATAATGATTCCTTTTGCGATCAGATCATTTATATTTGAAAGAACTGTGGGCATACTCAAGTTCAGATTTTTGGATACTTCTGCCTTGGATGTTATTTGATTGTTGATCACATAATTCAGGATTCTGGATCTTGTGATAGTTTTTTTATCTGTTCCAGCCATTTTTGCCGACCTCTTTTATCAATTATTTTATAAAAGAATCATAACTTTTCTTTTGACATTTGTAAAGCACAAAAAATACCACCCGACAAATGTCAGATGGTACCTTATGTATTGTGTTTGAAATTATAATTTTCCCAGCACCTCGTCCAGCGTCGCGAAAAGTACATTTATACTGATCGGCTTCGCAATATGTCCGTCCATACCTGCTTCGAAAGCCCTCTGGCGGTCTTCTTCGAAGGCATTGGCGGTCATGGCTATGATCGGGATGCGGCTTCTCGGACCGTTAAGTGCACGGATTATTTTGGTTGCCTCGTAACCATCCATGTGCGGCATCTGAATATCCATGAGGATCAGGTCATAGTAATCCTCCGGTTTCGCCTTCAGGGTTTCCACACATTTAACACCGTCTGTTACGTGTTCTGTCTCAAGACCGCTTTCTCCGAGAAGTTCCATCGCAATCTCTGCGTTCAGTTCATTATCCTCTGCCAGCAGGATACGTTTGCCTTTGAAATTCCGGAATATCTGACCGGATTGTTCTTCCTTCCTGGACTGGATCTGCTCTTCTGTCGCTGTCGGAAAAGACAGGACGATGGTTGTCTTGGTCCCCTTTCCGGCTTTACTCGAAACATTGATAGTTCCGCCCATCAGGTCAACCAGTGCTTTGACAATCGGAAGTCCAAGACCTGTACCGGTCACATGACTCTCTGTAGTCGTTCTTTCTCTCGTAAATTCCTCAAAAATATGAGGCAGATACTCCTCACTCATTCCAATTCCGGTATCGGCAACTACGATCCTGAATGAAGTGTGTCCCTCTTTTGAATAGTGGAATTCTAAAATATCAACTACAATACTGCCGCCATCCGGTGTGTACTTGATCGAATTGCTTACGATATTAAGCAGGATCTCTCTTACTTTGGTCCTGTCACAGATCACATACGGATGTTCTGAATTCAGTATACAGGTGTACTTAAGATTTTTCTTATGGAGTTCCGGCTCAAAAACCGCCTGGAGAGAATTCACAAGATCCTTAAAACATCCTACTTCCGGTTTCAGCTCCGCTTCACCACTTTCGATCCGTGCCATCTCAAGCACATAATTGATCAATGAAAGTAAAAATGAACTCGATGACTTGATCTTGCCAATATACTCCACAACCTTCTCACGATCATCCGCATGTTTCTCCAGAAGGTCTGAGAAACCGATGATCGCATTCATCGGTGTACGGATATCGTGGCTCATATTAAAGAGGAAACATGTCTTTGCTTCATTCGCGATTCTGGCTTCTTCGGCAGCTTTCTCCAGTTCTTTCTCATGAATATATTCACGATAACGTCGCATCTGAAACTGCATATATCCCTCTGCCAGCAATATCGCAATTGCTACTGCGATCAGTATTGTCAGTGCCTTCTGGATATTGCTGATCCATCCGTTCTCCGGTACAATATCAAAATACCAGGTATCGTTTGGTACAGAGCAGGCAACTTCCATTGAATTTTTCAGTGTTTCATTGTCACTTTCCGCAATGACAACTTTCTTCCCGGTATCTATGTCTTTCTTCCAGATCTGGTAATGGTATCCTGCATTCTCAAGTTTGTTCAGTTCTGTTTCCTGGATAAATTTATTCCAGTCGATGACCAGAATAGAAAATCCCCAGAACTGCTCTTTTCCCGATTCATCCGCTGTGTAAATCGGATCAAAAAGAAGTGCTCCGACTCCTCCCTGTACCAGATCAAATGGTCCTGCGATCGTGTATTCTCCACTGTCTTTCGCAAGGTTGGCTGCTACTTTTCGCTCGGAATCTCTGAGTATGTCCAGACCGATTGCCTGTTCATTTCCCTCAAGAGGGTATACCTGTGAAACTGCGCCATCCTTTGCAAGCTCATGCGCTGATATCACGTAGTTCTCATCCTGCATCAGTTGAGACAGTTCTGAGAACTCTTCGTCCGTGATCTCATGCTTCTCTTCTATGAGCTTCTTCATGAGTTCTGACTCTGACAGGTATTTATTTAACTGTGCTTCTACCTTGCCGACAGTCGTCTCGGCAGTATAGGATGCCTTAAGTTTCTCTCTCTTTTCCTGATTCAGATTCACCAGATAGATACAGCCAATGGTAATTAAAAAAGTAATACAGAAAACAAGGAGCGCCCGGACTCTCATTATTTTGGTATCTTTCTTTGTTTGCATATCTTTCTTCTCATCATTTTCGTAAATTTCTGAGTAAGTAAAAACATTCTCACGCAGATTCATTCTTCGCTGCTTTTTATTATAATGGAATCCGGCGTATAAATCCAGTTCTTTCTGGCAAACACGCCAGCAAATACTAATCAGTGAAAGGCTCTTCGATATATATGCAAAAAAACTGACTCGCCAGGAAATCCGACGGGTCAGTTTTTGTATCATCTGCTATTTGAGTTATCTTTTTTGAAAGATCATCCTTCGAACGGAACAACGTCTTTGACGGCATCTGCCAGTGTGATCTCAGCATCATCATTGTCGATGTCGATCAGGTGATAGCGGTCATTTCCCATGCCCATTTCTTTCATGTAGGTAAGCTGGCGAAGCCCATGGCGGGTTGTGATTCTCTCTACCAGTGCTTTGCGGTCATCCTCTCCAAGTGCAAATACCAGGTCGACAGACGCCTGGTCGATTGCAAGGATATCTGTGGATGCAAGAATTCCGATGTTCGGTGTAACGACCGGTTCTGCTCCGACACCTTCGCAGTCACAGGAAACAGACATGTTTCTCAGACAGTTGATGTATGCGATCTGTTTACCGAAATGATCTACCGTTGCTTTGGAAGATTCTGTGATGCGCTCCATCAGTTCTTCCTCTGCAATGCTCCACATATTAGAGGAACCTTCTACGGTGTGGATCATTCCTTTGCCGATACGTCCGTCTGCACAGCCGATACCAATGTTCTTGTTGGATCCGCCGAAACCACCCATGGTATGTCCTTTGAAATGTGTCAGGACAAGCATGGAATCATAAATAATTTTATTATAGACCCTGAAATCAGGTTGAGGTCAATATCTTTCTGCAAAAAAGTTAATTTCGGTGTACTTTCACCTTCAGAATTGTGCTTCCCAGTTTTGAGGCTTCTATTGGTTTCGGGATATGTCCGTCCATTCCTGCATTCAGACATTTGCGGACATTTTCCGAGGAAGCCTGTGCTGTCATGGCGAAAATTGGAATCGTTCCTGCATCTTCGCGGTCCAGCCCGCGGATTGCCTTGACTGCCTCGATCCCGTCCATGACCGGCATCATGATATCCATGAGAATAACATCGTAGCCATGTGGTTCCGAAGCTTCAAACTTCTCAAGAGCTTCTTTTCCATTCCATGCCTTGTCAATCTTCGCACCAAGTTCTGTGAGATAAAATTCTGCGATCTCCATATTGATCTCGTTGTCCTCGACCAGCAGGATCTTCATACCTTCGAGATTTTTTGCCCCCGCACAGTTCTGTGACTCGCTTTGTTCTGAAGCATTCTTATCAATTTTGAATAGAAGCTGATATGTGATATCCGTTCCCTCGCCAAGAGTGCTCTCAACCTTGATCGTACCGCCAAGCCGGTCGATCAGTGCTTTTACGATAGACATTCCGAGACCGGTTCCACGGTACTGCGTCCGGGCATCGTTTTCTTCCTGGGTAAAAGGCTTGAACAGCTCATTCTCTATAAATTCCCGGCTCATTCCTATGCCGGAATCTACGATACGGAACTCATAAAGAGCTGTCTCTCCATCGTCCGAAATTTCTGTCGCATATGTGTCGATCGTTCCGTTTGGCTTGTTATACTTGACGGAATTACTCATAAGATTCAGCATGATCCGGCGAAGCTGCAGAGAACTTCCATACAATGCAGTATGCCTGATAGTTCCTCTGTGCTTTCTGTGGACAAGTCCCGTCTGCATGACCTGTGAATCCATCAGTGCTGCCACCTCATTCATCAGTTCAGCAAGGTCAAACGGTTCTTCTTTGATATCAAGTCTGCCTGCTTCCAGTTTGCTCATATCCAGAACATCATTTACCAGTTCCAGAAGATGTCTTGTTGAAAGCTGGATCTTGTCGAGACTGTCATCGACCTTTGTCTCATCCTGACGGTTTTTGTGGATAATGTCGAGCATTCCCATGATTCCGTTGATCGGCGTGCGGATATCGTGGCTCATGCGGTTCATAAATTCTGTCTTGGCACGATTTTCGGAATCAGCCTCCTCGATCGCGATCTTGAGACGTTCGTTTTCTTTTACTTCTTTTTCATGGAATTCTGAAGTGTTTTTGAACAGAATGATGCCATGAACTACTGTACTTTCTTTGTTGGTCTTTGAGTCATATACGGTGTCTCTGGACATCAGAACGGTTTTCTGGAGCCAGACAAGAGCGTTATCATCACTCTTTTCGCGGTATTCCACTGTTACCTGCCTGGAACCCGTCTCAAATCGCTGAAGAAGCTTGGAAGAAGAATCCACGATACGGTAATTTTCCATGGTGTCTTCTGTTATATAGGCTCTGCGCTCGCTGCAATAATCATCGTAAGAACATGGTGTCTGAACCTCAAAAGTAATTTTTTTTGATTTCGTATGATAAAAAGCACTCTCCAGCCTGTCATTCGTCAGGTCTACTGTATAGACAGAATGTGCTGTCTGCAAAAGTGCCTCCGCGTAGTTTCCATTCTCCACGATCGACTGCCGAAGCTGCTCGTAATAACGTGCCAGCCGGTGTTTTTCGTTCGCCTCGTTCTCATTTCGGTTCTGGAAAGTCTCAAATCCCAGGATAAAATGATGCAGTCGTCCATCCTCTGTCCCGTTGAGATACAGAAGCGTCATTCTGCCACGGTACACATTTTCGCCGTACTGATACTGATATGGAAGCTCAAATTTCCCGGAATCTTTTGTCAGATGCTCGCTCAGGTATTCGATCTGAAGCTGAAGACGGAGATCTTTCCTGTTCTCCTCTGTAGAAAGTTCCTGTATGATCTGCTCAACGGCACCGGAGTAACTTCCGTCATCTGCAAGGAAAAATTTCGAACTGGATCTCAGCACATAATACTGATCCAGCAAAGCATCACAGTACATGCAGCTCGAAAATTCATAGCCCTGTGCAGAGATGTTCTCAAGGATCTGAATATTCATCTTCTGCTTCGCTGCCGCTTCTTCCATCTTTGCCCTATTCTTGTCAATGTACATGTTTTTGTCCGCAAAACGGAACAGGTCTCTCATAGTACAGCCGTCGAAATCACTCGACAATGCGTAACCTGCCGCATAACTGATCGGCATTTCCGGATTTTTGCGGGAGTATTCTGCCGCATGATCCCTGATATTCTGAAGACATTCCCGAACACCATTGTGGTCAAGTCCCTTAAGGACAGCTATAAACTCATCACCGCCGTCACGCCCTGCAAAAAATTCCTCCGGGACAGCCTCGCGAAGCTGTATTGCAAAAGAACGGATGTATTCGTCACCTTTGTCATGACCAAGATTATTGTTGATCGTTCGCAGATTATTCAGGTCAAATACGCACATCGCAACCAGTTCATCTGCCGGGATCGGATCTGGAGCATTAAGGATCTCCTCACATTTATTCTTATTCGGAAGCCCGGTTGCTTCATCGAGGTAGACTTTTTTCTGAAGGATCCTGTTCTGTGCGGCAAAACGGACTGCCTTGACAAGTTCTGTTCCGATGATCAGAACCAGGCCCAGGATATCCGCCAAAACTACTTTTTCCAGTTTATCCAGGGCTGTGGCTTTTTTCTGGGAATAAACTTCCGCGTAGCTGACCGCCTCGTCACAAATCTGGAAAAAATGCTCGCTCTTCGAAATAATATCGGTGTTCTCGTAACCTTTTTCCCTGACAAGGAGAAGTTCACTTCTGAGTTCTTCTTCAAAACACTGTGCAAGCTCGTCCATATTGTTCTGAAAATTCTTATCCGCAAGACGCACAAAATTTAACTTGTCACTTCCATAGCGCAGTCCTTCAATATAGGACGAGATCGTCTCATACATCTTATCCTGCGGCTCCCCGGAAATCTCCAGCTTGACCATACGCTGCGTGCCGCCGCGCACCAGTCCCGCATAGTTAATGACACGGGCCGTTCCCTGGATCTTGCCCACCATAGACATGATCATAAAAAATAATACGATCAGTATCGTCGTAAGGACCATCATTGCAATACGCAAAAAATGCGTCTGTTTTTTCTCTGTTTCTTTCATTAAATATCCGTCCTGTTAAACATCCAAAACATTTTTTAGTATTTGTTATTATTCTATCCGATTCCCTGCTTTTTGGCAACAAAAATG
The DNA here is from genome assembly GCF_040096655.1 of Blautia intestinihominis. Classification (NCBI taxonomy): domain Bacteria; kingdom Bacillati; phylum Bacillota; class Clostridia; order Lachnospirales; family Lachnospiraceae; genus Blautia; species Blautia intestinihominis. The sequence continues at coordinate 58,716 of NZ_JBBMEI010000002.1, forward strand.
GGACCTGAGTTTCCCCAGATCCCGTGGTGTGTTGCATTTTGTACAATTCATGATATGTGAGTTTTACATAATTTTCATTCTATTTTAATGGTTTTTCATTGCTTTTTGCACAATATCAATTTATAATAAAAAATATCAATTGGAACGTAAAAACTATGACGGAGGGTGTATTTTATGAACGAAGAACTTTTTAACGAGGCGACGAAATCAAATGTTTTGTCAAAGAAACTGATCGATCAGCTTCAGGAAAGCATGAGCTACAGCAGTATTTCTTTTATCAACTGGACAATCGAGGTCCTGACACTGATCAAGAACCGTTTGGAGCGCGGGGACAGAATTACGGATGAAGTCAGTGGAGAGGTTTATACACTGCATTCTTTCCAGGCATTTGTAAAGAAAAATTTCTCCTCTTACATAACCAGCCAGGTCTTCACCGAGAGTACCAAACCAGAGAAGATCTACTTCTCTCTGAAACCATGTGAAGGCGGTTACAGCCTTCTCGCTGCTGATTCCGGTGATAACAAGACTTATGCGTGGATTTCAAGCCTCAGCAAGAGATTTTCTCTCGTGCAGATGATCGCGACTGGTGTTGTTTATGTCAAGGACACACGTACAGATACCTATCAGCCGTTTATCTCTGAGCATGGCAAATACTGCCGTTATGATAAAGAACACGGAATCCTCGTAGAAATCTGATTGATCTCTGCAAGCATTCCGCTATCAATGATTCCATATCTGTTCATCCATATCTCAGTTGGAGCTCCGGCTCTGACTGAGATATTTTGTTACTATAAACAATTTATCTTCCTGTGATCCTTCCGATCCCATAAGAGACCAGAAATACTGCAATATCCACTGCCACGATCGTAGATCCGACCGGCGTTCCTGCCAAAATTGAAATCAGGATTCCGGCAGTTGCACTGATCACAGACATCACCGCCGCACTGATCGTCACAGAGCGGAAAGATTTGAATAATCTCATCGCAGAAAGTGCCGGGAAGATCACCAGTGCTGAGATCAAAAGTGATCCAACCAGATTCATTGCCAGAACAATGATCACTGCGATCACAACCGCGATCAGAAGATTATAGGCATTCGCCCTGGTTCCGGTCGCTTTTGCGAAGTTTTCGTCGAATGTCACTGCAAAGATCTTGTTATAAAATAAGATAAAAATCGCCACAACTACGATAGAGAGGATCGCGCACAGCCATACCTCGCCTTTTGTCAGGGTCAGGATGGAAGTGGAGCCAAACAGCGTACTGCACACATCCCCTGAAATATTCGGACTTGTAGAAAAAAGATTCATCAGAAGATAACCGATCGCCAGCGCGCCGACGGAGATCATCGCGATCGCCGCATCTCCCTTGATCCTTGTGTTCTGTCCTGCACGAAGAAGCAGGATCGCACAGATCACAGTCACCGGAAGGATGAACAGCATATTGTTGGTGATGTTCAGTACGGACGCAATTGCCATGGCACCAAATGCCACATGGGAAAGTCCGTCACCGATGAAAGAAAATCTCTTCAATACCAGTGTCACGCCCAGAAGGGAGGAGCACAGTGCGATCAGTACACCTACGATCAGTGCGTAGCGCACGAACGGATACTGAAAATACATATGAAGTGTCTCAAACATCTTATTCCTCCCCTTCCTGTCCGGTGAATGCTTTGCCCAGACTGCTTTCGAGATATTGTTTCTTGGTACCGAAGAAGCAGTGCTCTCCGATATGCAGGATATGTGTTGCATATTTTACTGCCGCCGCAATGTCGTGCGAGATCATAATGATCGTAATTCCATCTTTCTTATTCAGATCCTTGATAAGCTGATACATCTCTGCGGTCACTCGTGGATCCAGACCGGAGACCGGCTCATCGAGAAGAAGGATCTTCTGTGCTGCACAGAGTGCTCTTGCGAGAAGGACTCTCTGCTGCTGCCCGCCGGAAAGCTCTCTGTAGCAATGATCGGCAAGATCCTGGATCATCATTTTTTCCATTGCTTTCTGCGCAACACGCTTTTCTTCTTTGTTATAAAATGGTCGCAGTCCGCAGCGGCTCTGGCATCCGGACAGGACGATCTCCCGCACTGATGCCGGAAAATCCCTCTGCACCAGGGTCTGCTGTGGGAGATATCCGATCTCGTTTTTCTTAAGTCCGTCTCCCAGTTCGATCGTGCCGCTGATCGGCGGCTGCAGATGGAGAAGTGTTTTCATCAATGTAGATTTACCGGAACCGTTTTCTCCTACGATGCAGAGGTAATCACCTGCGTCGATGGAGAAATTCAGATCTTCCTGGATCGCCCGGTTATCGTATCCAAGTGTAAGATTTTTGCATGTAAGCTGTGCCATTGTTGTCCCTCCTGTCATGGACAGTTTGTCGTATCAGGCAGATGGCTTCTGTCCACCGCCTGCAATTATTATCAGTTCAGTGCTTCCTTCAGAACATCCAGGTTATCTTCTATCACGGAAAGATACGTCACACCGTCAGCGATCTCATCGGATGTGATCGACTGCATGGAGTTCAGTTCCAGTATCTTCTGGTCTTTCGTTTTGGTGTTTTCGATCACGGTCTGCGCGATCCGGTCATCTGATTTCTCGATGGTCAGCACGGTTTTAAGTCCCAGTTCATCCAGCTTTTCGGCAAGGAATGTCACTGTCTTGAAACTTGCCTCAGACTCCGCGGAACAGCCGGAAAAGGCTGCATAATAATTCAGTCCGTAATCATCCACCAGATAGCGGAATGCAAAGCGGTCTGCAAAGAGAAGTGTGTTCTGTTTCGCGCTGTCCACTGTATTCTGGTATTCTGTATCCAGATTAGAAAGTTTTTCCTGATAAGCCGCTGCGTTGGATGCATAGACATCTTTATTTTCAGGGTCCATCTCTTCAAGTGTCTCCGCGATGATGCCACAGATCACTGACGCATTTCGGAGGGATGTCCAGACATGCTCATCGTATTCCTTCTCATCCTCGTCTTCATGTCCATGGCCACTTTCCTGCATGCCCTCAACGTTTTCTTCTTCCTTGATGGTATCGCCGAGAACTTCCATCAGATTGATTGTCTTCATATCCTTATTCTGAGCCGATTCCAGAGCATCCTCGATCCACTGGTCGGACTCGCCACCCACGTAGATCAGAAGGTCGCAGCTTGATACTTTCATGATATCCTTCACTGCCGGCTGGAAACTGTGAAGGTCTGTTCCATTATCAAGAAGCATGGTCAGGTCGACATCCGCCTCCCGGTCTCCAAGAACTGCCCGTGTCCAGTCGTATTCTGGAAAAATGGTGGTCACGATCTTTAATTTTTTGCCTGAGTCCTCTGTTGTTCCTGCTTCCGCTGTACGCACTCCCGCCAGAGGAATGCTGATACTTAAGATTCCCAGCAGGATCGCCAGCGAACTCATGATCCATTTTTTCATTGGTCTGCTCCTTTTCTTCTATAATTATTATCTGCTTATTTTCCTTTGATATGAACTGCTTCGGATTTCCGGCAGTCCTCGCAGATTCCGTAAAAAACTGTCCTGCACGGGTCCATCTGGAATCCGTGGCTCTCCATCAGATGCTGTTCCAGTTTAACCACATCCTCACAGTGAAGATGGATCAGTTTTCCACATTTCTCACATTTGCAGTGGAAACAGGATGTCTTGTGACAGTGTTCCTCTGCTCCGAGATATTCAAAACAGGCACTGCTCGTCCCGTCCACATTGTATTTGGCGACCAGCCCCTGTTCCACCATCTTCTCCAGATTGCGGTAAACTGTCGTTGTTCCGATCGTAATTCCCTGTTCTTTAAAATGCAGACAGACATCTGCGACCGTCACATGTGTTCCCTCCACGGTCCTGAGATATGATAAAAGCTGTGCCATCTGCTTTGTCTGATAAGGTGCTTTACTTCCCATAATATCTTCCTTCCGCCGGAATGCCCGGCAAACAAATCTATATCTGATATTTTTATACAAATTGAAAACCGTTTTCATATTATAGCACATTCTGATGATGTGTCAATATGAAAACGGTTTTCATTTTCATTTTTTCTTATTTCGCAAACAAAAAAACTCCCGCCCGGCACGCGAGGTGTTATCCACCTCGCCGTGTCAGACGAGAGTCTGTTTTTCCACACTATTGATCAATCTTCCACTTTTTTCATCTCGCGGACGATCTTACGAAGTTTGAGGATCATGGACGGAGCTACGGAAAGCTCGTCTACGCCCATGCGTACAAACTGCTCGGTAAGGGTTGCATCTGCACCAAGTTCGCCGCAGATTCCTGCCCATTTGCCGCATTTGTGTGCGTTGTCTACGACCATCTGGATCATGCGGAGGATTGCTTCGTGATGAGGATTATAGAAGTCATCCAGTTTCGCATTCTGACGGTCAAGAGCAAGGGTGTACTGGGTCAGGTCGTTGGTTCCGATACTGAAGAAGTCAACCATCTCAGCAAGCTTGTCGCTGATGATCGCTGCTGCAGGAGTTTCGATCATGATTCCCTGTTCAGGAAGTTTATACTGGATCTCCTGCTCTTTGAGCTCTGCTTCTACTTCTGCTACGATCTCATAGATCTTCTTTACTTCCTCTGTGGAAGTGATCATCGGATACATGATGGAAAGATTTCCATAAACAGCGGCACGGAGAAGTGCACGGAGCTGTGTCTTAAAGATATCCGGCTGTGTCAGGCAGATACGGATCGCACGATATCCCAGAGCCGGGTTATCTTCGTTTCCGAGGTTGAAATAATCTACCTGTTTGTCAGCACCGATATCAAGGGTACGGATGATAACTTTCTTGCCAGCCATCATCTGTACTGCCTGCTTGTAAGCCTGGAACTGCTCTTCCTCTGTCGGGAAGTCGTTTCTTCCAAGATAAAGGAATTCGCTTCGGAAAAGACCGATTCCGCCGGCATCATTCTCGAGGACATAACCGATGTCACCAACACTTCCGATGTTCGCATAGATGTTGATCTTGTGTCCATCTAAGGTTACGTTTTCTTTGCCTTTTAATTCCTGAAGAAGTTTGAGTTTCTCTGCTTCTTCTTCCATTCTCTTCTCAGTCTGTGCTTTGATCTCCTCGTCCGGATCAAAGGTAACGGTTCCTTCGAAGCCATCTACGACTGCTGTCATACCGGTCTTAAGTTCATCAAGATCCATCGGAACACCGATCAGAGCCGGAATGTTCATCATACGGGCAAGGATCGCTGTATGAGAGTTGGTAGAACCATGAACAGTCACAAATGCAAGGATCTTATCCTTGTCCATCTGAACAGTTTCACTTGGGCTTAAGTCATCAGCTACGATCACAGACGGATCGATAGAGCTTAAATCTGTGTCCTCCTGTCCGCTTAAGTTACGTACAAGACGCTCGGAGATATCCTTGATATCTGCGGAACGCGCTTTCATGTAATCGTCATCCATAGATGCGAACATCTCTGCAAAATTGTCACCGGTTGTTGCTACGGCATACTCTGCATTGACCTGCTCTGTGCAGATGGTATTCTGGATCGCTTCCAGATAATCATCATCCTCAAGCATCATCTGATGTACTTCAAAAATGGCTGCGCTGGCCTCACCAACTTCTTTGACTGCCTTGTCATATAATTTCTGGAGCTGCTCTTTGGATTTCTCCAGTGCAGCATCCACACGCTTCACTTCTGCTTCCGGGTCTTCGATCCTGGTTCTTTTGACCTGATAATCATCTTTCTTGAGAACCACGATCGGTCCCATAGCTATTCCTTTATAAACAGATTTTCCCTGAAAACACTGCATCCTTACTTCCTCCTGCATTACTGTTATGTTACACCCATTCCAGGTTTTGGATCGGACTGATTACAGATTTGCTTCGAAGAATTCTTTGAGGCCTGCAATTGCAGCGTCTTCGTCAGCACCTTCAGCTGTTACAGTTACAGTTTCGCCCTGTTTTACACCGAGGGACATCAGCATCATAAGCTGTGTAAGTTTCTTTGTTTTGCCGTCTTTTGTGATTGTGCACTCGGACTCATACTTCTTTGCTTCTTTTACAAGAAGTCCTGCCGGTCTTGCGTGGATTCCCAGTTCGTCTTTGATTGTGTACTCGAATGTTTTCATGTTGTTTTTCTCCTCTTCTTTATATATTTTTATTAATAAACATTTTTATTCGGTCTCACTGTCCAGCATGCGCTCCAGATGCATTGCCAGGTAGCCGATCTCGATATCCGGCATCGGCAGTCCCAGACGCTTCTCCATCTCATGACAGATCCTCTCGGCTGCATCAAATGCCTCCGGGAACTTTACGGACATATATTCGTTCAGATTCATCTTGAGTTTCTCACCGTGAATCGTTCTTGCCACCATGTAACGTACATGGTTCATCAGACGGTTATATGCCAGTGACATCACATCGATGGAATTGCCTGTTTCTTTCTCAACAAGAGAAATACATTCCCGGACAGTCCGGGCGATCTCCATGGACTGTGAAACCTTTTCATCTACAATGGCTGAGTGAACATGAAGGGCGATATAACCCGTCTCATGTTCATCAAGCTCTATCTGAAGTTTTTGCTTCAGAAGAGGTGCTATACAGCCAGCCACCTTGTATTCCTTGTAAAACAGGATACGGATGTCTTCCGTGAGAGGATTGCTGATCTGCTCTCCCTTCTGGATACGCCGGATCGCAAAATCAAGATGATCTGCCATCGGAAAAAGGATCGAACGGTCAACCTTGCCGAATTCCTTCTCTGCTTCTCTGAGCACTTCATTCGCAAGTTCCAGACATACCGGAGAAACTGAATTAATGATCTCTCTGGCATCCCCGCGCTCTGTCAGTTCTTTGAGTGAGTAGACTCTGGTATCCTGTGGCACTTCGATCGTCTGTCCCACTTTCTTGCCAAAAGCAACTCCCTTGCCCATGATCAGGCATTCCTGATTTGAATTTCCTTCAAGTCCGATAAAAGAATTGTGATTTAATAATTTTGCTATCCTGTACTTCATCCGTCTCTTCCCCATCCAGGGTCGTTCTTACTGAAGAACCTCGATCTCAAAGAGCGGTTCTCCGGCTTTGATCTGACCCTCCTGCAGCAGATGGATTCTCTGATTATCCTCCAGTTCTGTACAAAGAACCGGTGATGTGATAGAAGGTGCATTCGCTTTCAGGTATTCCAGATCCAGCTTGAGCATCGGATCACCCTTCTTGACTGTCTGACCGCTTTCTACCAGTGCTTCAAATCCCTCGCCGTTCAGTTTTACAGTATCGATTCCCACATGGATCAGCAGACTGATTCCTGAGTCTGTCACGAATCCAATGGCATGTTTTGTGTCAAAAACAAATGCAACTTCGCCGTCTTCCGGAGCTCGTACAAACGGATCTTCCGGTGTTACAACGGCACCATCGCCCATCATTTTCTGAGCAAAAGCTTCGTCCGGTGCAGTAGCAAGATCTGCTGCCAGTCCTGTGATCGGGCTGGAGATCACGATTCTCTCTACGACCTTCTGTTCTTTTGCTTCCTGTGTCTTGTCTGCTGTTTCCTGAACGCTCTCTGTAGTTTCTGCTTCCGCATAAGTATCCGGTGCAGTTTCCAGATAGTCTTCAAGGTTTGACTTAATTACTGTTACGTTTGGCCCATAGATGACCTGAACGCCCTGTCCTTTGTGTACCACGCCTGATGCTCCTGTTGCCTTGAGGATTCCGTCGTTTACTCTGGAAGCATCTTTGACTGTACAACGAAGTCTGGTTGCACAGCAGTCGACATCACTGATATTTTTCTTACCGCCAAGACCTCTTGTGATCGCTTCGCTGACAGCGTCTTCAGAAGCTGCTGCTCCTGCCTGTCCTGCTTCTCTGCGGGCATTTACATCGGCCTTTGTGTAAAGTTTTGTTTCTGTGTCATCATCTTCACGACCAGGAGTCTTGAAGTTGAACTTCTTGATCATGAATTTGAAAATAAAATAATATAAGAAGAAATAAATAATACCAACCGGGATTACTCTCATCCAGCTTGTCTTGGCATTTCCCTGAAGGATACCAAACAGGAAGAAGTCGAGCAGTCCGCCTGAGAATGTAAGTCCTACCGCAATGTTCAGCATATGCGCGATCATGTATGCTGTTCCGGCAAGAACTACCTGTACTGCAAACAGTGCCGGAGCAACAAACAGGAAGGAGAATTCCAGAGGCTCGGTGATACCTGTTGCCATACATGCAAGTGCCGCGGAAAGAAGAAGACCGCCGGCAGCTTTTTTCTTCTCAGGTTTTGCACACTGATACATAGCCAGTGCTGCTCCCGGAAGACCAAAAATCATAAAGATAAACTCACCAGAGAAATATCTGGTTGCATCTGCGCTGAAATGTGCAATATTTGCAGAATCAGCAAGCTGTGCAAAGAAAATATTCTGTCCGCCCTGAACCATCTGTCCGGCAACTTCCATCGTACCGCCTACGGCTGTCTGCCAGAAAGGCATGTAGAATACGTGATGCAGACCAAACGGGATCAGAGCTCTCTTAATAAGTCCGAAGATCAGGGTTCCTACATATCCGGAACCTGTTACCAGTCCGCCCAGTGCGTAAATTCCGTTCTGGACAACCGGCCATACAAAGTAAAGAAGAATTCCCACAAACATATATACAATTGTGGAAATGATCGGTACAAATCTCGTGCCTCCGAAGAATGACAGTGCACTCGGAAGCTGGATTCTGTAAAACTTATTGTGGAGTGCCGCCACACCAAGTCCTACGATAATACCTCCAAACACACCCATCTGCAGGGACTGGATACCACATACAGAAGTGATGGTTCCTTCCAGTACAGACTCAGCGATCTCGCCGTTGTCAAGGATCTGTCCTGTAATGGTCAGCATTGCGTTGATCGCTGTGTTCATTACGAAATACGCGATAACTGCTGATAAAGCGGATACTTCTTTTTCTTTTTTTGCCATACCGATTGCAACACCTACAGCAAAGATCAAGGGGAGGTTATCAAATACTGCACTTCCTACCTTGTTCATGATCATCAGGAGGGCGTTCAGAATCGTTCCCTCACCGAGAATACTTGTCAGGTGATACGTTTCGATCGTGGTTGCATTGGTAAATGAGCTTCCGATTCCGAGAAGAAGACCGGCTACCGGAAGGATTGCGATCGGGAGCATAAAGCTTCGTCCCACTCGCTGCAGAACACTAAAAATCTTGTCCTTCATTTCACATACTCCTTTTTCCTGTGCCTTTGGCACATCCCTAAATTTATTGTTAAGAAGCGAGTATGCGTATTATGTAAGTTTTTATACAAAAAAAAGGCACTAATACACATAAACACTCCTTGTTATGTATAGTTAATGCCTCCTAAATCGAGTTACACACTACAACCAATCAAAATATAACATGGTCATAAACGCTTTGTCAAGCTACTCTTTTTATTATTTTTTAATTTTATCTGAGGAAGGCGAAAGGCTCCTCGTCCTTCAGAAAATGCATCAGCATGTAAGCACACATGATGGCAACATTTTCTTCCTTAAGGATCCTTCTGACCTCGTCGCGGTCTGCGAGGACGACTTCGATCTCCTCAGTGTCCTCCTGGGCTGCCTTGCTGATCTCGCCGCTGGCATAGCCATAAACGGTTGCACAGGATTCGTCTGTCATGCCGATCGTGGTAAAGTATGGCTTCTCATAAGCCGGGTCTACTTTGAGCGGTTCGAGTTTCAGTCCGGTCTCCTCGTGCATCTCGCGGACAGCGCCCTCGTGAAAGTCCTCGTTCGGCTCTACAAGCCCTGCCGGGAATTCATAGATGTAACCGCCCAGCGCATAGCGGTACTGGCGGATCAGAACAACCTTATCCTTCTTCTCGCCGTAAACACTGTAAATGATCACTCCGTCCGGATCATTGCGTCCGGTCTTCATCTTGAGGGATGGAATGTCCTTTGCTCTGGATGCCACGTAATAAGATACCGGTGTATTATGTACGCTGGTCGCATCTACATGGTAGAGATTGACGAAACGGTTGTCTGTAAGTTTTTGTACATCATGAATTTTTCCCATATTATTATAGAGAACCTTCTTTCCTGCACGAATCTACCGTGCAATATTATACTGTGTGTTCTCCGGTGTGAATGAATCAGTCGCCCTTGAGAACTACGCGGATTCGTTTGTAAATAAAGAACACGATCACTGACATCAGGATATATTTGAATAAGTTAAATGGAACAATGATCAGTGCAACGAAACCAAGAAGACTGTTTACGGAATGATTTACTGCTGCTCCCATTTCGATGAAAGCTTCGATTGGCATACCAAATGCTTTACCATATGCCGGAAGAAGAACAAATGCATTCATCAGGCAGGCTGCTGCTGTTGTCAGTACTGTACCTGCTGCCATTCCCATAACTGCATGCTTACGGCTCTTTACATTGTGGAGTCTGTAGATCAGTCCTGCCGGTACTATAAATGTACATCCAAAAAGGAAGTTTGCAAAATCACCAACACCTGCTGTTACAGTTCCCATTGTTACCAGATGCACCAGAATCTTGACAAGCTCGATAAAAATACCTGCTACCGGTCCCATCGCAAAAGCTCCTACCAGTACCGGGATTTCTGAGAAATCCAGCTGATAGAAAGACGGCGCCAGGAACGGAATTGGAAATTCAAAATTCATCAGGATACCTGCAAGGGCTCCCAGCATCGCAACCTGTGTGATCGTCCGGGTACGGCTCCTCTGCATTACATTTCCATTTCTTAAAACCTGTTCACTCATACTTCTCTCTCCTTTGAATTATCTTTTTTTAAAAGAAAATTCTACGCTATGCTGTGGCAAACGACTCTTATTTGTAAAAAGAAATCGGTTTTGCAGCATAAAAAATCCCCGGAATCATCTTCCCGGGGTACTGAGCACGTATGAATTATTCGTGTTCTTCTCTCATCCAGACTTTACTGTCGGTTCCGGAATTCTGACTCTCTGTAAGCCAGTCACCAGATCAGCCGCATTACGCGGGTCGCGGACTATACCGCCGGTAGGGAATTCCGATCTTCTGTAAATCAGTCACCCTGCCCCGAAGAATTTTCTTTTATCTGAGAGATATTATACAACCAACTTTCTTACAATGCAATAGAAAATAATAAAGACACTGACAATTTTGAAAAACATTTTCAAAAATATATCAGTGTCTCTATGAATTTAATACTATATTCTTATCGTTCTTCGCGGAAATACGGAAGTCCCAGTGCAGCCGGCGGCTGATGTTCTTTCTTCTTTCGGAAGCTTGTGAATACCAGAACGATGATGGTTACGACATATGGAAGAGCCTTGAATACTTCCTGCATGCTTCTTCCGAGTCCCGGAATATACAGGTACAGGATGTAAAGTGCCCCAAAGAGGAATGCTCCCCAGATCGCATTGAGCGGTTTCCACAGTGCAAAGATAACCAGTGCGACTGCAAGCCATCCACGGTCACCAAAGCCGTTATCTGTCCAGGTTCCACCGGAGTATTCCATTACGAAATACAGCCCGCCAAGTCCTGCCAGGCCTGCACCGATACAGGTTGACAGATATTTGTATTTGATAACGTTGATACCGGCTGCATCTGCAGTTCCCGGGTTCTCACCGATCGCACGGAGGTTCAGTCCCATTCTCGTTTTAAATAAGAAGAATGACAGTGCGATCGCTGCGATCACACAGAGATAAGTCATAAATCCGTAGTTAAATAAGATCGGTCCAATTACAGGGATCTTGGATAAGCCAGGGATTTTTGCCGTATAGGCACTTCCTGTTACCTTAACAGAAATCTGTCCGACACCACCGGCAAGTTTGGAGATGGAACCACCAAAGAAGTTACCAAATCCAGTACCAAAGATGGTAAGGGCAAGACCTGTTACGTTCTGGTTTACACGAAGTGTGATCGTCAGGATACTGTAGATCAGTCCACCGATCATTGCACATGCAAATGCACATACAAACGATATCAGAACTCCGACAAAAGCATTCGGGTTCGGATTGTCTTTTTCATAAAGGAAGGCTCCCATCAGTCCGGCGATACCTCCCATGTACATGATTCCCGGGATACCAAGGTTCAGGTTACCGGATTTTTCCGTCATGATCTCTCCAAGCGCACCATACAGAATACAGATGCCCTGGACAATTGCTTTTTGAATAAAAATGGTCAGTACACTCATTGCATCTTCCTCCTATTTCTTTGCACGCTTTACTCTGTAATTGATAAAAAATTCTGCTCCGATCAGGAAAAACAGAATGATTCCAAGGATTACATCAGATGCATTCTCGTTCAGTCCATACTGTGTCGCAATCTGAACAGCACCCTGATCCATGAATACGATACCAAAAGAAACAGCTACCATAATAAAGGTATTGAATTTGGAAAGCCACGCAACGATGATCGCTGTAAATCCGCGGCCACCTGCTGTCGCAGTAGAGATCGTATGGCTCGCGCCGCTGACAATTACAAATCCTGCAATACCGCAGATCGCACCGGAAATTGCCATGGTACGGATGATGACTTTCTTTACATGGATACCTGCATATCTGGCGGTATTTTCACTCTCACCGACTACAGCGATCTCATAACCCTGTTTGCAGTATTTCAGGTAGATGAACATACCGACTGTCAGGATCAGGACGATCAGCACATTCCATCCATATTTCTGTCCAAAGAGTTCTGGCAGCCATCCTGCCTGTGTTGCCTGATTGATGATACCGACTGTATTGGATCCTTTTGGATTTTCCCAGAAAACAATGCAGTAGGTAACGACCTGCATCGCAACGTAGTTCAGCATCAGTGTGAACAGTGTCTCATTGGTATTCCAGTATGCCTTGAATACTGCCGGGATCATTCCCCAGATCATGCCGCCAATGGCACTTGCAATAAACATTACGATCAGAAGCAGAATCGGTGACATTTTGTCCCCTGCATAGATCATTACTGCTGCAGAGCATGCTCCACCGATCAGGATCTGGCCTTCTGCACCGATGTTCCAGAATTTCATCTTGAATGCCGGTGCAAGACCGATCGCGATACACAGAAGGATCATCATATCACGGATCGTCTGCCAGATACGGCGCTCGGAGCCCATGGCTCCATCCCAGATTGCCTTGTATACATCTACCGGATTCATTTTGACAAGTGCCACGATCACTGCACCACACACGATCAGTGCAAGGATCAGTGCGATAAAACGGATCAGAAGTCTTTCCTGCCATCCGGCTTTGTTTCTTCGTTTACTTACCTGTAAGAAAGGTTCTTTATTCATTGACAGCCCCTCCTTTTTCGTGCTTCGTCATGAGAAGACCGATTCCTTCTTTGGTCGCTGTTCTTCCGTCAACCACTCCGCTGATCCTGCCGCCACAGAGAACTGCGATACGGTCACAGAGTTCCAGTACAACGTCCAGATCCTCAATGACGCAGACAACTGCAACGCCTTTTTTCTTCTGTTCGTTCAGAAGCTGATAGATAACATGAGAAGTGTTGATATCCACGCCTCGTGTCGGGAAAGCGACAAGGAGAACTTTCGGGTTCTGTGCGATCTCACGTCCAACCAGAACTTTCTGGACATTTCCACCGGACATCTGGCGGACCGGAGCGGAAATACTCGGTGTCATGACTTCAAGCTGATCTTTGATCTTCTGTGCAAGGGCTCTCGGACCTTTACGGTCGAGGAAAGGACTTTTGCCGTTGCGGTAGCTTCTAAGCATCATATTATCGGTCATATCCATGTCTCCGACGAGTCCCATACCGATACGGTCCTCAGGAACGAAAGCAAGACTGATTCCTGCTTCATTGATAGAAATGGAATCCATTCCGGAAAGTTCCATTCCGCTTCCATTGTCATCCAGAAGTCGGATGGAACCACTTTCTACATCCTGCAGACCGGCGATCGCCTCCAGAAGTTCCTTCTGGCCGCTTCCGGAAATACCGGCAATACCAAGGATCTCACCTGTGTTTACTGTCAGATCTACATCATCCAGAGTTTTGACATCGTCTTTGTCCTTACAGTTTACGCCTTCAATGACCAGGCGCGGCTTTATATTCTCCGGCTTCGGACGCTCGATATTCAGGTCAACTCTTGCGCCAACCATCATTTCAGAAAGGCTCTGCACATTTGCCTGGGCAGTTTCCACAGTGTCAATATACTGGCCTTTACGGAGGATCGCCACGCGGTCAGACAGTGCAAGAACCTCCTGCAGTTTATGCGTGATAATGATGATCGCACATCCGTCATCTCTCATGTTACGAAGGATATCAAATAATCGGTCGGCTTCCTGCGGTGTCAGCACGGCTGTCGGCTCATCCAGTATCAGGATCCTGGCACCACGATAAAGCATCTTTACGATTTCGACGGTCTGTTTCTCGGAAACGGACATTTCGTAGATTTTCTTTGAAAGATCCAGGTCAAATCCGTACTTGTTGACCAGTTTCTGGATATCCTCTGTGATCTTTTTCATATTGAGTCTTGCCTTGCCCGGCAGACCCAGGACGATATTTTCGGCTGCTGTCAGTACATCTACCAGTTTGAAATGCTGATGTACCATACCGATTCCAAGTTCGTAGGAATCCTTCGGCGAACAGATTGTTACCTCCTTGCCATTTACAAAAATATGTCCTTCATCCGGATAATAAATTCCGTAGATCATATTCATGAGAGTTGTCTTGCCGCTTCCGTTTTCACCCAGGATCGCAAGAATCTCTGATTTTCTCAGCGTGAGATTTACATGGTCATTCGCCTGGACGGATCCAAAACGCTTGGAAATATCCTTAAGTTCAAGTGCATAAGTTTCTCCCACTGTCATTCCCTCCTTTTTTCTGTCTATAGACAAGAAAAAAGCAGAGCTGCTGACGAGCAGCCCTGCCTGTTTCAATTCTTATTCTGTAATAGAAGTGATTCCGTCGATCGCTACATCGAATGCCGGTGCAGAACCATATTCGGATTCATGGAAGTATCCGTCAGAAACGTATTCTGTGTCGCTGCCGTCTTTCTTATAGGTAGTAAGTTCTTTGCCATCTACTGTGAATGTAGAGGTATCAAATACATGAAGAGATCCGTCTGCAAGTGCGTCTTCTACTTCTTTTACTTTCTCATCTGTTCCTTCTGCTACAACGTTCTCGTTGAGTGGTGTGATCTTGTCTGCACCATCGGAGAAGCCTTTGCACCAGTCAGTATCGATTGCTGTGCCATCAAGCATGCACTGTACTGCATATGTGTAATATACACCCCAGTCCATGGATGCGGATGTAAGTGCTGTGTTAGGAGCAACGGATGTCATATCAATGTTGTATCCAACGCAAGGAACGCCTGCTGCTTCACATGCTGTAGGAGCACCTGTTGTATCTGCATGCTGGCTGATCAGAACACATCCGTCAGAGATCAGGGCATCTGCACATTCTTTCTCAAGGTCGAAGCTTGCCCAGCTGTTTGTGTATTTAACTTCCATTGTTACGGACGGGCATACGCTCTTAGCTCCAAGGTAGAAGGAAGTGTATCCGGAAATAACCTCTGCGTACGGGAATGCACCTACATAACCCATTTTGCAGTTATCCTCTGTAATAGTGCCGTCCTCGATCATCTGATTCAGTTTCAGACCTGCTACTACACCGGATACATAACGTGCTTCATAAATATTTGTGAAGTAGTTGTGCATGTTGGAAAGTCCGCTTGATGCTGCCTGAGTTCCTGTTGCATGACAGAACTGAACGTCCGGATATTCCCCTGCTGCTTCAAGGATATAAGTTTCATGTCCAAAGCTGTTTGCAAAGATGATCTGACATCCCTGGTCTGCAAGGTCTGCTGCTGCATCGTAGCATCCTTCGTCTTCACCGATCAGAGTTTTCTCGATGACCTGTGAATCATCCAGTCCAAGGTTCTCTACCATTTCGTCGATACCAGCCATATGAGCTGCTGTATAGCCTTCGTTCTCATCTCCGATATAGATCGCACCAATCTTGATGTCTTCCTTTGCGATTCCTGCGCCACTTTCGCTGTCATCACTTGCATATACAGGTGCTGTCATAGAAACTGCCATTGCTGCTGCAAGTCCGATTGCCAATGCTTTTTTCATTCTTCTTTCCTCCATTTTCTCTTTTTACTCCTCTACCTACAGTTCACCGAACAAAAGAGGCACAACACTTTCTGTTACGCCTCTTTGCAAGTGCTTTTACTATACATTCCGATCTGCAAATTGTCAATAAATTCGAACAAAAACGCATTATTTATTTGACACCCTAATTTTTTTTGTATTTTATTTCGCATAATCTTAAATAGGAAATCTTTGGCAGTTTTGTCCGAAGTCTCAGCATTTCTCCTTGACTTTTTCGCGTTAAAGCGTTATACTTTAAAAAGTTAATTCGATTCAAGTGTGAATCAACAAAACAGGAGGACTTAAAATATGAAAAAGCAGATTTTAGCAGGTGTTCTTTCTGCAACAATGGTAGTTGGCATGGGCGGTGTCAGCGTATTCGCAGCAGATAATGCAGATGATAAAACTTACAACATCGGTATTTGCCAGCTTGTACAGCATGAGGCACTTGACGCAGCAACACAGGGATTCAAGGATGCCATCACAGAAGAACTTGGCGACAAAGTTACATTTGATGAGCAGAACGCACAGGGTGATTCCAATACCTGTTCTACTATCATCACAGACTTCGTTTCTGACGGTGTAGACCTGATTCTTGCAAACGCAACTCCTGCACTTCAGGCAGCTTCAGCTGGTACAGCAGATATCCCGATCCTTGGTACTGCAGTTACCGAATATGGTGTTGCACTTGACCTTGACGATTTCGACGGAACTGTTGGAACCAACATTTCCGGTACATCTGACCTTGCTCCACTGGATCAGCAGGCAGCAATGCTCAACGAACTGTTCCCGGATGCAAAGAACGTCGGACTTGTTTACTGCTCCGCAGAAGCAAACTCCCAGTACCAGGTAGATACAGTAAAGGATGCCCTTGAAAAATTAGGATACACCTGCACTTACTACGCATTCTCAGATTCCAACGACCTTTCTTCCGTAGCTACTACAGCTGCTACAGAAAGCGATGTGATCTACGTACCAACAGATAACACAGTTGCTTCCAACACAGAGATCATCAACAACATCTGCCTTCCGGAGAAAGTTCCGGTAATCGCCGGTGAAGAAGGTATCTGCCAGGGATGCGGTGTTGCTACTCTTTCCATCAGCTACTATGACCTTGGTGTTGCTACAGGTAAAATGGCACTCAAAGTTCTCGTTGACGGAGAAGACATTTCCACAATGCCAATCGAATATGCTCCACAGTTCACCAAAGAATACAACCCGGAGATCTGTGACGAACTTGGAATCACAGTTCCGGATGACTATGTGGCAATCGGTGCTGACGATGCAGCAGACGAAGAAGAAACATCCGAGGATGCTGATGCAGAAGCAGCAGACGACACAGCAGAGGAAGATACTGCTGAAGAAGCTGAATAATTCTGACAATTAATCTAAAATCACAAATTCACACTGACAGCGGGAGAGGAATAACCTTTCTCGCTTTCTGTGTCATCAGGAGGAACTATAAAAATGAACATTATGAGCTTAATCAATGCACTTCCGGGTGCTTCTGCCCAGGGTCTGATATGGGGGATCATGGCAATCGGTGTCTATCTTACTTTCCGTATTCTGGACGTAGCCGACCTTACTGTTGATGGTACCATGTGTACCGGAGGTGCTGTCTGCGTTATGATGCTTATGAGCGGTCATAACATCTGGGTATCCATGCTTGCTGCAACCGGCGCAGGAATGCTTGCCGGTCTTGCAACAGGAATCTTCCACACTTTCATGGGAATCCCGGCGATCCTTGCCGGAATCCTGACACAGCTTGGTCTTTACTCTGCCAACCTCAAGATCATGGGCAAAGCAAACCAGGCAGTCAACGGAAACAAATACAACCTTCTTGTTTCCCTTCGAAATGTCAAAAATGTTCCATTTTATCAGAATACAATTCTGATCGTTGCAATCTTTATCGTTGTTCTGATCGCGATCCTGTACTGGTTCTTCGGTACTGAACTCGGATGTTCTCTCCGTGCTACCGGATGTAACCCGAATATGTCCCGTGCACAGGGTATCAACACAGATGTATGCAAGGTACTCGGACTTATGATCTCCAACGGACTGGTTGCTCTTTCCAGTGCACTTCTTGCACAGTATCAGGGATTCGCTGATGTCAACATGGGACGTGGCGCGATCGTTATCGGTCTTGCTGCTGTTATCATCGGCGAGGCGATCTTCGGAAAGATCTTCCGCAACTTTGCTCTTCGTCTTCTGAGCGTTGCATTTGGTTCTATCCTCTACTATCTGGTACTCCAGACTGTTATCTGGCTCGGAATCGATACAGACCTTCTGAAGATGCTGTCTGCACTTGTAGTAGCGATCTTCCTTGCTGTACCTTACTGGAAAGCAAAATATTTTTCAAAACCTACGAAACGTGGAGGTAACAACTGATGCTTGAGCTGAAAAACATTTACAAAACTTTTAATCCTGGAACTATCAATGAAAAAGTGGCTCTGAACGGTCTGAACCTCACTCTGAATGAAGGAGATTTTGTTACAGTTATCGGTGGAAATGGTGCCGGTAAATCTACCATGCTGAATGCAGTTGCGGGTACATGGATGGTCGATGAAGGACATATCATCATTGATGGTGTTGATGTTACGAAATTATCAGAACATAAGAGAGCAGCCTACCTGGGACGTGTTTTCCAGGACCCTATGACTGGTACTGCTGCTACAATGGGTATCGAAGAAAATCTTGCACTGGCGAAACGTCGTGGAAAACTTCGTCTGCTGAAACCCGGTATCACAAAGGCAGAACGTGCAGAATATAAAGAATTACTTAAAATCCTTGGTCTGGGACTTGAGGACCGTCTTACTTCCAAGGTCGGACTTCTTTCCGGTGGACAGAGACAGGCGCTGACACTGCTTATGGCTACGCTCCAGAAGCCGAAGCTGCTTCTGCTGGACGAACATACCGCAGCACTCGACCCAAAGACAGCGGCGAAGGTACTTGAGATCACAGAAATGATCGTAAACCGGGATCACTTGACTACAATGATGATCACTCATAATATGCAGGACGCGATCATCCATGGAAATCGTCTGATCATGATGATGGAAGGCAAGATCATCCTGGATATCCAGGGTGAAGAAAAAAAGAAACTGACCGTACGCGACCTCCTCGACCAATTCGAAAAAGCCAGCGGCCAGGAATTCAGTAATGACTCCGCTCTGCTGAGTTGATTTGGTGGGCTGTGTGGTTGTTAAAGGGACGCAGTCAAGAAATGGCATGGGAATTCAAACCGGCTTCGTCGTCCGGAAGTACTAAGGGATAACCTGTCTGCTAAAAGCATTCATAGAAACTGCAAACTCGCTTCGCTCAAACAGTGCAGTTTCTATGAATAACGCAGCCAGAACATCCCTAAGTGCTTCCATGGACTCCTGCAGAGTGTTTGCCTTCCCATGCCATTTTTGACTGCTGACTTTTCCCCCAGCCAAATGGTCAACTAGGTTCGCTCCGCCGCGCGTTCCGCGCGTGCAGCTACGCTCTTCAAATATTCAGCGGTACATAACGGCCTACGGCCGTTCGCGTACCGCGTCCCCCTTCATCCCCATTCCGGTATTATGGTGCGTCTTGAGGGGCGGAGCGGTCTTCCCCACACGACCACGCATATACCGTCTCCTACTTCGTTCCCTTCATAGAAAGACTGATTCTTTTTTTCTTGAGGTCTACGCCGATCACGCGCACATCCACAACATCTCCAACAGACACTGCCTCAAGCGGATGTTTGATATATTTCTCACTCATCTCAGAAATATGCACCAGTCCATCCTGATGCACTCCGATATCTACGAAAGCTCCAAAATCAATCACATTTCGCACTGTACCCTTAAGGATCATACCCTCTTTCAGATCCTTCATATCAAGTACATCCGTCCTCAGAACCGGTTTCGGCATCTCATCTCGTGGGTCTCTTGCCGGTTTTTCCAGCTCTTTAACGATGTCACGAAGTGTCGGCTCTCCTACGCCAAACTCCTCTGCGAGCTTCTTGTAATTTTTGATCTGCTTTGAGATTCCGCTCAGCTTGCCAACCGTGATATCCTCCGGTGCATAGCCAAGTTTTTCCAGAAGCTTCTGCGCTGCCTCATAACTCTCCGGATGCACACTCGTTGCATCCAGTGGATTCTTACCGCCTGTGATACGCGCGAATCCTGCACACTGCTCAAACGCCTTCGGTCCGAGCTTCGCAACCTTGAGAAGCTCACGACGGCTCTCAAACCTGCCGTTCTCCTCACGATACGCAACGATATTTTTCGCGATCGCCTTGCTGATACCGGAAATATACTCCAGAAGCGATGCAGACGCCGTATTCAGATCCACACCAACCTTATTTACACAGTCCTCAACAACTCCACTCAGTGCCTCACCAAGCTTCTTCTGGTTCATATCATGCTGATACTGTCCGACACCGATCGACTGCGGTGTGATCTTAACGAGCTCTGCAAGCGGATCCTGAAGACGTCTTGCGATGGAAGCCGCACTTCTCTGTCCCACATCAAAATTCGGGAACTCCTCTGTTGCCAGCTTGCTCGCGGAATATACAGAAGCACCAGCCTCATTCGTGATCACATACTGAACTTTCTCCGGGATTTCCTTAAGCAGTTCCACAATGATCTGCTCAGACTCCCTGGACGCTGTTCCATTTCCAAGAGAAATAAGAGAAACATTGTATTTCCTGATCAGTTTCTTAAGTGTATCTTTTGCCGCCTGGATCTTCTTCTCATTAGTCGGTGCTGTCGGATAGATCACAGTCGTATCCAGCACTTTTCCGGTAGGATCTACGACTGCCAGCTTACATCCTGTACGGAATGCCGGGTCCCAGCCGAGGACAACTTTGCCTACGATCGGAGGCTGCATCAGAAGCTGCTCAAGGTTTTTTCCAAAGACATGAATCGCACCGTCCTCAGCGTTTTCTGTCAGGCTGCTACGGATCTCCCTCTCGATCGCCGGGGCGATCAGACGCTTGTAGCTGTCCTCCACTACTTCACGGAGAACCGGTGTTGTGATCGGATTATCCTTTGCCAGGACCTGCTTCTGCAGCCAGCCAAGGATTTCTTCCTCCGGTGCATTTACCTTGACTGTGAGGATTTTTTCCTTCTCACCACGGTTCAGGGCGAGCACACGATGTCCGGCAAGCTTCTTGATCGGCTCCTCAAATTCATAGTACATCTCATATACAGAAGACTCTTCCGGTTTCTTCGCTGCAGATGCAACAGAACCTTTTTTCATGGTAAGGTCACGGATATAGATTCGATAATCTGCCTCATCAGAAATCGTCTCTGCCAGAATATCCTTCGCTCCGTTCAGCGCGTCCTCTACGGTCTCTACGCCTTTTTCCTCAGAAAGAAAAGCTTTAGCTTCCTCTTCCAGCGGTTTCTTTGTCATCTGAAGCATGATGATATTCGCCAGCGGCTCAAGTCCTTTTTCCTTCGCAATGATCGCTCTTGTACGTCTCTTCGGACGGTATGGACGATAAAGATCCTCTACTACTACGAGGGTCTTGGCATCCAGAATCTGCTTCTTCAGTTCCGGTGTCAGTTTGCCTTGCTCTTCAATGCTTGTAAGTACCTGATTTTTCTTATCTTCCAAATTTCTCAGGTAAAGAAGTCTTTCGTGCAGGGTACGGAGCTGCTCATCGTTCAGAGAGCCTGTCGCTTCTTTACGATAACGGGAAATAAACGGGATCGTACATCCCTCATCGATCAGCTTTACAGCAGCCTCTACCTGCCATTTCTGTACTTTAAGTTCGTCGGTTATCACCTGAATAATATCCATAAATAAAAATCTCCTTTTGTGCCCGTAAATAAATCTGCTTAATAACTATGCTTCTGCATTATAATCGTCTGATGCCGTATTTTTGTAAAAAGACTCTTCCTTCTTCTCCGGCTCATCAAACTCTCCCAGAATATCTCTGTAAAAAGCCGTTTCAGACGCTTCCATATACGGAAGTACCCACAGAAGCGGAATCCCCATGAATAGAAGTGACACGATCAGCAGCGGTGCAAAGCTTAGCTGCAGCATAAGATACTGCCAAATATGTCCCTTCATCAAACGCATGCTCTGTTTCAGGGACTCTACTCCTCCCATCTCCGGATTATCTGCCAGAAGATAAAAACTGAGCGCAAGCGGTACTGTGATAAGTACATTCAGTACTACACTCAGGATCATGATTCCCATGATCATCTGCATCCAGTTCATCTGCGCTTCGATCGTGCTTCCTGGATCGGTCAGATATACCGCAAAATAGATCGGAAGCTGTGAGACTGTGTTCAGAAGTGCCATTACAAATGCCGCGATCAGCACTCTGTCCGGCTGATTATGAAACATATACAGAAGATTTCCAAGGCTGAACTCCCTGCCTCTGCTCATATTCAACATCATATAGCTGTATCCTGTACCGAATACCATCGCGATCAGCGACACAACAAATACAAAAATCTGCCCGGCTGCGATCTCCAGCATAGAATTTCCCGGAAAAAGCTCCAGCGAAAGGACATTTCCCAGAAAGTTCACCGCCATATAAGCCAGCATTCCCGCGATCGCGATGATCCAGTTTCCTCTGAGAGCTGCCTTGGCACTTGTTTTCCAGTATTTTCGGTTTCTTTTCATTTTTGACTCCTGTTTTCTGTAAACAACGAAGGAATTCCACCCCTGAAACCACAGAGATGAAATTCCTTCCATTTTATTTAATCTGCCAGGTTAAATGCGTCATGTACTGCGTTCATCGCTCTTACACCGTCTTTTTCGTTGATAAGAACTGTCACGCGGATCTCTGATGTGGAGATCATGTTAATGTTGACGCCCTCATTATAAAGACTCTCAAACATCTTTGCCGCAACACCAGGATTACTCATCATTCCGGCTCCGACAATAGAAAGTTTGGCAATATTTCTCTCAGAATGAAGTTCCTGGTATCCAAGTCTTGCTTTGTTTTCATCAAGGACTGCCATTGCATCATCCAGATCCTTGTCATCTACGGTGAAGGAAATATCCTTGGTTCCCGCACGTCCGATAGACTGAAGGATCACATCTACGTTGATGTTTTTCTTTGCCAGTACATCAAATAATCTGAACGCCACGCCCGGGGTATCCTTCAGACCGATCACGGCGATTCTTACTGCATCTGTATCAAGCGCAACTCCGCTGATCAGCATTCTTTCCACTGTTACTTCCTCCTTTACAACAGTTCCTTCGCTTGTATTCAAACTGGAACGTACCACGAGCGGTACGCCGTATTTCTTTGCCATTTCCACAGAACGATTGTGGAGCACTCCGGCACCAAGTGTTGCCAGATCCAGCATCTCATCATAAGTGATCTCCTTGAGCTTGCGGGCTGTCGGAACTTTACGCGGATCTGCTGTATATACGCCGTCTACGTCAGTGTAGATCTCGCAGGCATCTGCATGAAGTGCCGCTGCCAGAGCAACTGCTGTCGTATCGGAGCCGCCTCTTCCAAGCGTTGTATAATCATCGTATTTATTGACTCCCTGGAAACCTGTCACAACAACGATCTTGTGGTTTTCCAGTTCTCTCTTGATTCTTTCGGTATCAATCCTCTTGAGTCTTGCATTTCCGTGAACGCTTGTAGTATGCATTGCGACCTGGAATGCGTTCAGAGAAACAGACGGAACGCCCAGTTTATCGAATGCCATGGACATCAGCGCCACGGACATCTGCTCTCCGATCGTAAAAAGCATATCCATCTCACGCTTCGGCGGTTTCTCATTGATATCCTTTGCCATAGTGATGAGTTCATCTGTGTATTTACCCATTGCAGAAAGAACTACCACCACATCATTGCCTTTTTTGTATTCTTCTATGCATCTTCCGGCGACATTAAAGATACGCTCTTTGTTTGCAACTGAAGTGCCGC
Source organism: Blautia intestinihominis (assembly GCF_040096655.1). Classification (NCBI taxonomy): domain Bacteria; kingdom Bacillati; phylum Bacillota; class Clostridia; order Lachnospirales; family Lachnospiraceae; genus Blautia; species Blautia intestinihominis. Next base: position 82,610 of record NZ_JBBMEI010000002.1, read on the forward strand.
CGAATTTTTTTACTATTAACATAGTTTCTCCCCCGAAAAAAATGTCAGTCTTTGACACGGATCATAGTGACCACACTGCCATTTAATTTCTGAACTTTTTCTTTATATTCTCCCTGTTTCATCTTGGTGGTGATAAATCCAAATTCACCCGGGAGGTTCTTGAGATTTACGATCTCAACGTCGTCAAAAACAGCTTCTACCTGGTCTACGGTTGTGCCTTCGACTCTTACAAAAAATCTTCCCTCAACTTCATCCATCGGAATCAGTTCAAGCGGTTTGCTGGACCAGTTTGTCATAATGTTCTTGTGGAGGTGCTTTGCTTCGTCTACTACGTCAGCAACTACTGCGCTTGCTGTCGGAAGTTTGCCTGCGCCGCTTCCATAGAACATTGCATCACCAAGGACATTGCCATGGACAAATACTGCATTGAATACGTCATTTACGCTGTAAAGCGGGCTGCTCTTACCTACCAGGAACGGTGCTACCATTGCGTAGAAAGAATCGTCTCCGATCTTGCGGCTGGTACCGAGAAGTTTGATCGTCATGTCAAGTTCTTCTGCGTACTGCATATCCTCTGGTGTGATCTTGGTGATTCCTTCGGTATAAATATCCTCGTAATTCAGGAATTTACCGTATGCCAGAGAAGAAAGGATCGCGATCTTACGGCATGCATCATATCCCTCTACATCGGCTGTCGGGTCTGCCTCGGCGTATCCCTTTGCCTGAGCTTCCTTGAGAACTGTATCAAATTCGCAGCCTTCTGTGCTCATCTTGTACATCATGTAGTTGGTGGTTCCGTTGAGGATACCTGTGATCTCATCGATCTCATCTGCTGTCAGAGAAGAGTTCAGTGCACGGATGATCGGGATTCCACCACCGCAGCTTGCTTCAAACAGGAAGTTGATGTTTTTCTCGCGTGCGATCTCCATAAGTTCCGGGCCGTGTTTGGCTACCAGGGCTTTGTTGGAGGTGCAGACGCTTTTGCCGGATTCGAGGGCACGTTTTACAAAGGTGTATGCCGGCTCGATTCCTCCCATAACTTCTACTACGATGTCTACCTCCGGATCGTTTGCGATCACGTCATAGTCGTGAACAAGGACTTTCTCTACCGGATCTCCCGGGAAATCTCTCAGATCCAGTACATATTTGATGTTGATCTCTGCGCCGGCTCTCTTATTGATGCTGTTATGGTTGGTGTTGATAACCTCTACCACACCGCTTCCTACTGTACCGTATCCTAATACTGCAATATTTACCATAGCTTGGTTTCCTCCTGCGTTCTTTCTTATAGTTATTCTCTTCCGAGGATCTTCAGATAATGGATTCCATCTCTCTGTTCGATCTCATCCACCATAGCCTCTGCGTCTCCCTCACCCGGCAGGATATCCACGCTGAGTGTGAGGGTTGCCACTCCATTGATCGGAATACTCTGATGGATCGTCAGGATATTTCCATGGAAACGTGCAATGGTCTGAAGCACAACAGACAAGATTCCCGGTTCATCATCCATCTGAATGATGAAAGTGATCGTCTTTCCTCTGGCTTCTTCGTGAAAAGGAAAAATATCATCCTTATATTTATAAAAGGAGCTTCTGCTGATACCGGTCTGCTCTGCTGCTTCCTGCACAGTGCTCACTTTCTCTGAATCGAGTAATTTCTTTGCCTGTACCACTTTCAACAAAACTTCCGGAACCGCTCGCTCCCTGACTACAAAATACTTCTTTTTTTCTGTTGTTTTTCCCATTATGACCTTCCTGTCTCTGCTGACTTTATCGTTACTGTTCACAGCAACTCTTTATCCATTTGATGAAACACATATCCCTCTCAGGAGATGTCCGTTTTCAAAAGACAACTGTTTTCCTATGAGGGATATGTTATCACACCTCTGCAAAGTCTGCAAGGCTTTTTTGTCTTATGATTCAGCCGGTTTCTTGGCTAATGCGATCCATTTCAGGTAGGCGTTGATGAACGGATCGATGTCTCCGTCAAGAACTGCGTCTACATTTCCGGTTTCTTCGCTTGTTCTGTGATCCTTGACCATGGTGTATGGCTGCATAACATAGGATCTGATCTGATTTCCCCAGCCGATATCGGTTACTTCACCACGGATACCGGAAAGTTTCGCTTCTGCTTCCTGCTGCTTGAGGAGGAAGAGTTTGGCTTTCAGCATCTGCATGGCTTTGTCCTTGTTCATGTGCTGAGAACGTTCATTCTGACACTGTACTACGATTCCTGTCGGGAAATGTGTAATACGGATCGCGGATGATGTCTTGTTGATATGCTGTCCACCGGCACCGCTGCTTCGGTAGGTATCGATACGGATGTCGTCATCGTTGATCTCTACATCCAGGTCTTTCTTGATATCCGGCATAACATCGCAGGATACGAAGGAAGTCTGGCGTTTGCCTGCTGCATTGAACGGAGAAATACGGACAAGACGGTGTACACCTTTCTCGGATTTGAGATAGCCGTAAGCATTCTCTCCGTTGACCTGGAAGGTAACGGATTTGACACCGGCTTCATCGCCGTCGAGGTAATCAAGCACTTCCATACTGAATCCCTTGCGGTCTACCCAGCGGCTGTACATACGATAAAGCATTCCGCACCAGTCACAGGCTTCTGTTCCACCTGCTCCGGCATTGAGCTTGATGATCGCATTTTCGCTGTCATATTCTCCTGACAGTAATGTTTTAACACGGATGCTGTCGAAATCCTTCTGGAATTCGTCGAGCATCTCCTGAATCTCCGGAATGATCTCCGGATCATTTTCTTCATAGCCCATCTCGATCATGGTTTCCATATCTTCCAACTGGGTCTCCAGATTGTGGTATGTCTCCATGTCGTCCTTCATGCTCTTGAGTTCTTTCATCTTCTGCTGTGAAACCTCTGCATCATCCCAGAAGTCCGGTGCTTCCATTTCACGCTCTAATTCTTCAACCCTCTGCTCTTTGTTAGCGAGGTCAAAGTGAATCCCTCACTTCCACTAATGGTTCTGTGTATGTTGCAAGAATACTCTTGAACTGATCTAATTCAACCACAGCTTCACCTTCTTTCTATATATTCATATACTGTAATACCATACCATAGATTAGGGGAAACTGCAAGATTTGCAGTGTGAAAAGCCACGAATCCATTTTTTATTTTTGCATTTTTAACTCATCATTTTTATTGACATTGTATATAATATTACATACAATATAAGTATCAAAATTTGTATAAAGGAGGGAATTTCAATGGCTCAGACAAATGTAAATATCCGTATGGATGCAGAACTTAAGAAACAGTTTGAAGCCTTTTGTTCTGACATTGGCATGAGTATGACAACAGCATTCTGTGTCTTCGCCAAAAAAGCAGTTCGTGAACGCAGAATCCCATTCGAGATCACCGCTGACAGCGATCCATTCTACAGTCCTGCAAATATTGCACGACTTAAGAAGTCAATAGAGCAACTTGAAACCACCGGCGGTACGATACATGAGGTAAATATGGATGATAAAAGCATGATCTGATGAAGCATGGCAGGATTTTGAATAAATAATCTAATTTTGATTGCTCAGTGTGGTTCGCATTATAGAGATAAATAAAGCAAGTCCCCATCATACATGAAACTTTCCAATGTTTATATGCATGATGGGGATTTATATGTACTATAATTCTATTCTCTCCAGATCCTCCGGGACGAAAAGATTTCCGTGGAAGTATTTCTTTCCTTCTTCTGTGTAGAGTTCTTTGCGGCGGGCGATGTTCTTGTCCTCGGTGTGGTAGAGAATCAGATTCTGTACGCCGAGCTGCTCTGCCAGTTCGCTGGCGTCTTTGGCTGTGGAGTGATGTTTCTCGTATGGGTGGAATCTGTCTGCCTGGTCGAAGAGACAGAATGCTTCGTGAAGGAGCCATTTGCTGTTTTCGGCGTATTTTTTCTCGCATTCGTTGTATGGTTCGTCACCACAGCAGGTGAATTTCTCGCCATTGCCCATATCCATGCAGAAGCCAAACTGTTTCGCTTTGGTGGACTGGATGTCGAAGAATGTCGTCTTATGTCCCATGATGGTTCTTTCTTCTCCGTCTTCTACGACTACAAGGTGCAGACGGTCTCCAATGTAGCAGGTCTGTTTCTTAGGATAAAGCATCTCTGCCATTTCCTTGAGGATGCGGATGACCTCTTCGTGTCCGTAAATTGTTGCCTCACCTTCGTACTGTCCCTGTTTCATATGCTGGCAGATCATACGGATCATCCAGACAACACCCATGATGTGATCTACATGTTTGTGTGTCACGAAGATCTCGCGCATATCCATCCAGTCAAATCCGACATGTTTAAGCTGTGCAAGCAGTGTATTTCCACCACCGCCGTCAACCAGCAGATGCTTATCCCCATCTCTCAGCACAAAACATGTATTGTAACACTCAGTTACCATTGCATTTCCTGTTCCCAGCATTGTAATATCCATAAAAGCGTGAACCTCTCTTTCGTATCGGTGAATATTTTTCGGATATATCTTATCATAAGTGCAAAAGAAAGGAAACAGCATTTGCCGTTTCCTTTCGTGATTTGTTTATGAGAAAAAGCTCTCCGCCACGCTCATATCCGCAACGTATCCCACACTTCCGGTCATGTAGATGGTGCCGTCTTCGTGGATATCGATCTGAATCATGCCGCCTGGCTGGTTGATGTTGATACGGTTTTCAGTGAGACCGAGTTTGTATGCTGCCATTGCTGCGGCGCAGCTTCCTGTACCGGAGGCTTTGGTGTAGCCGGAACCGCGTTCCCAGATCTCGATGTCGAGATTGCCGGTGTCAATCTTACGGCAGATCTGGAGGTTCATCCTCTCCGGAAATTCATCGGCGTTTTCCACATATGGTCCAAGTTCTCTGGCTGCTTTTTCACTTACCTCATCCATAAAGATGATACAATGTGGATTACCGATCGTCAGACAGGTTGCCTTGTAATCTTTGTTGTTGAAGGTAAAGTCCTCATTGATAACCTCACGCACCTCGCCAGTCACTGGAATCTCTCTGGAAAGGAAGGATGCCTTTCCCATGTTTACACGAAATTCTGTAGCACGGCTGTTCAGGCACTCCACTTCAATAGAACCGGACAAAGTTTTGATCTCAAATTTTTTCTCTTTGACATATTCATGGTCAAGAAGGTATTTTGCAAAAATACAGACACCATTTCCGCTGATCGCCGCTTCGCTTCCGTCAGAGTTGTAGATATGCACGCCCATTTTTCCATTGATGTCCACCGGTCCGTACAGAACACCGTCTGCACCGAGTCCAAAACCTCTCTGACACATCAGAGCAATCTTTTTGCCCTGAAGCTGTACACGGTTCTTGTTCGGATCCAGTACCAGATAATCATTTCCAAGTCCCTGATATTTTATCATTGTAATGCAGTCTGTCATTGCTATGCCCTCCCGCTTGATTTGCTTATATTATGGATTTATCGTTACCCGCAATTCATTTAACCATTCGATAGTTCCAGTATATAAGCTATTTTTTACAATGTATATAGAATAAACTGCTCTATACCTTGCAAAAAATGCGGTCATGCTATTGTTTGACCCGTTCACAGCCTCCTGATCATGCCCATTTAATTGTTCCATAACTGGATTTCATTGTATACACCCTATCACATCTCAGACGAAATGGATACTGTTTTCTCGTGACCAGGCATAAATTCTTGTTTGTGTGTGCCCGCTGCATACTACAGTCAAGCATTTTCCATGCATTTCCATATTTTACCTCGCACCATCCATGTGGAGACAATGCGGCATATGGTCCTCTTGCAGTAACTGCACCACACGCCACACGCGCATCATAGCCCAGAACTCTTGCAATATATGCCATTGTAGAGGCATAATAATAGCAGTCACCTCTTCTGTAAGTAAACATGTAACCTGCACAGGAAGCAATCTGATTTGCCCGTGGTGCGTGATCTGTCATATTATAATAAGGATAATTAAGCAGTGTACGGAAACAGGTTCTAAGACGTTTAGAAGGCAGATCTGTTGCCTTTGAGTATCTCATGACAAAAGCAACTGCCTGACGGATTTCTTTCGTTGTAACCCTTACACCCGTTTTGTCCACATAAAAGTATCCAGTCGTTTTTGAGCCGACAATGTGATTCGTGATAAGCCTGCTGTTTCGGTCAAAATAATAATATTTATTCGAAATTTTCTTCCATCCCTTTGCTCTTATTCCTTTTACAGAATAATACTTTCCATTATTCTGGCTGAACCATCCGGTATACACTTTATTATTCTGATATACTTTGCCTTGTCGAATCGTAATCCCGGATGCGGCAGATACATTTATACCTCCCGCCATAAGTGCCAGCGCTATTATCAATACAGCTATTACATTTTTCCATGCTTTCTCCTTCATTGTTCTCTCCCTGTGTAAAATGATATTTTTTATTATACACCACTTCTTTTCCAGTGAATACTTCTTTATAATAGAAAGCAAACAAATCAGGAGGGCTTCCCATGGACTATTCGCAGTATTCCCTTGCAAAAACCGGCTATCTCAAGGAGGATTTCCGGCTGTTTCATATCAATGACCGTACAGACCGGGAGTTTGAGTGGCATTATCATGATTTTCACAAGATCATCGTCTTTGTCTCTGGCAAAGTTACTTATCATATAGAAGGAAAAGCTTACCACCTCAAACCTCAGGACATTCTTCTGGTCAGCCAGGGTGCGATCCACAAGCCGGAGATCGACCCGGCGGTGCCATATGAACGCTATATTTTCTGGCTTCGTGAAGATCTGTCACGTCCGGAGCTCAACACCTGTTTCCAGAAAGCCAACGACCGCAGCTTCAACCTTGTCCGTCTGGATTCTGCCCTCCAGGAACGCCTCAAGGATCTGCTGCCCGAGATCGAGCAGTCCCTGCGTGGTGACCAGTTTGGGGATAATTTCTTAAGTGAGGCACTTTTTACACAGTTTATGGTCTACATCAACCGGATTTTCCTCAAAAGCAGTACTGCTCCAGACCGGAAATCCTACTCTTCGGACTCCCAGGTGGAGCAGCTTCTGAAATATATTAATCGAAATCTGGCAGAAGACCTCTCGATCGACAGTCTCGCCGGGAAGTTTTTCTTCAGCAAATATCATATGATGCGGAAATTCAAAGAAGAAACAGGCTACACGATCCACAACTACATCGTCAGCAAACGCCTGCTTCACGCCCGCTCTCTGATCTCCCAGGGAATGCCCATAATGAAAGCCGCCCAGATGAGCGGCTTTCGGGATTACACTACGTTTGTCCGTGCTTACAAAAAGCAGTTCGGAACAGTGCCAACACAGCGATGATCATTTTTCTTTTTCATAGAGGAATTCTTCTGGCAGGCTTACGTGGAAGTCTTTTGCCAGAGCACGGAAGTTATCCGGTGTGATAGTCTGGAGCTTGTTTGGTGACATGGAGAGGATCTTGACCAGGATCTCTGCAGATTTCTCTACTGTGTGGAGCAGACCGAATGTCAGGTCAAAATCTTCTCCGGAACAGAACATTCCGTGATGTGCCCAGATGACAACATCGTATTTTTTCATCAGTTCTGCTGTTTTGATAGCAATTTCTCTTCCGCCCGGAACCATCCAGCCGATCACTCCGACACCATCAGGGAACACAACCGGACACTCTGTTGCGGATTCCCACAGTTCTCTTGTGAATACCTTGTCTTCCAGTGGAAGTACGAAAGTCAGCGCGATCGTATTTGTGGTATGTGCATGGTAGATAACACGATGTCTTCCGTTTGTCAGTTTCTTCTTCACTTCATGGTTCATCAGATGAGTCGGAAGCTCACTGGTCGGTCTGCCGCCCTCGACAAGTCCCCAGCGGATCCTGTACTTCGTTCCTGTCTCATCCAGCTCGATGATCGCAAGACATACTTCCGGGTCCACGATGATGTTTCGGAAATATTTACCGCTTCCTGTCACAAGGAAAAACTCTCCTGCCAGACCCGGAACTTCCACTCCGATCTCTTCCCATTCTCCCGGTGCATTCAGTCGCGGTTTGATCATCTCTACTTCTTCCGGTTTCAGACGATAGCTTAAGTTTCCACCGTTTCTCTCATGCCATCCCTGCTGATAACCGTCATCTGCCATTTTGATAAAGCCTTTTACGAATTTAGATTCAAGAATTTTCATTTTAATACTCTCCTGTCTGTTTTTGTTGTTTTTGTATCTTTGTGGTTTTGTGTCTGTTTTATTTTAATTTTGTGTGGTTTCTTTTTGTTTATGTCTGCATTATATATTGTTTTATGTGGTTTGTAAAGAGGTTTTTTCAAAAAATAGTCACAAATCACATGTGGTTTTCACAGTTCTTTCTGCAATACTACACAAAACCACAAAAACAAAGCACCAAATTCATCAAGAAACATCACTTCAAAAGAAATGTTTCTTGATAGATTCAGTGCTTTTGTTTACAAGCATTTTATAACGTCAGGATCCTGTTTTTTGGTTTATTTCTGCGCCCATGGCTGTGTCTGAGTCTCTACTACAGTCACCGGATGTTCCAGAGCTTCATCCATCTTGAGGCAGATATACATATCCTGCAGTGCATCTGCCATTCCATAAAATTCTTCACCGCCGTTGATATACTCATGCATTTTTACCATACAGGAAGCAACTGCGATCTCGTCATCGTTGAATCTCGCATTGATAAACGGTGTACGGAACAAAAATTCCTCGCCCAGCATAACCGCATAATGTGACCATTCCTGATTTCCATATACGCCAAGATCAATCCTCCGAAGATCCTGTGTGACCGGAATATTCTGCGCATTCAGATAGCGAATAGTAAGATCATCGATCTCACCTCGTGTTCCCTGCACGGTAAGCTGTCTGGTGCGGATAAAAGAGTGATACTGCGCCGGGTCAGAAAAGTCGAAATATGCCACTTTGCCATTGTCGAATTCCATCGTCAGACGATCTCTGGAGCATTTGACAACCTCTCCATCAAAAACCATGCCATCTCTTCCATATGTTTCCGTCACATCAAACCAGTAACGTTTTCCGTAAATCCTGCAGTTCTCAAATCCTGTTCTAAGGAACTGCCGGATGATACTCGCACCGTGATAACCGTGGAGTGAAGAAATATTGATATTTTCTACCTCACCAAGCTTTCCATCACAGATTGCCTTGTACCAGGATGCATAGAGCGGCTGCAGGAAATACTGTTCTGCCACCTGCACTTTTGGCTGATATTTCTGATAAGCATCCCAGAGCTGATGCAGTGCTTCCACGTCTTCTCCCGGAGGTGTTTCCGTCAGCACCGGGATCCCTCTCTCAAATAAAGTGATCAGATTTTCTGTGACGATTCCTCTTTTGATTGCCATTACGACAAACTCCGGCTCTTTTTCCACAAGTTCATCCAGTGTATTGACTACTTTTACACCGAATTTTGCAGAAAAAGCCTCACCTTTTTCTTTACTTCTTATCATCACTGCTGCCAGATCAAACATTTCCGGCAGGGCTTTGGCAATGCGAATATAAAATTCTGCTCTCCAGCCGGAACCGATCAGTCCAAAACGAATTTTACTCACGTTTCTGTCCTCCCAAGATCATTTATGTCAACTAATTTTCATCACGGTACAGCGTATCCTCTGGATGCTTCCAGAATCTGATACCACTCATCATAAGAAAGTTCCAGTTCTGTCGCATCCACGGCTTTCTGGATTCTGTCTGCATTCATAGTTCCTGTGATCGCCGCAATTCTTACCGGATGAACAAACAGCCATGCGTAGATCACTGCGTCGATCGTAGTCTTATGCTCTTCTGCGATTGCCGTAAGTACAGTACGCAGACGTACAAATTTTTCATCGGTACTCTTAAATACATCACCACCTCCAAGCGGAGACCATGCCATCAGAGGGATTCTTCTTGTAAATGCATCGTCAACTACTCCATTAAAGAAGTTCTCAGTGTTTTTGACAGAAAGCTCCATCTGGTTCGTCACAAGCGGAATGTTCAGATAACTCTGAAGCATCGTCATCTGGGACGGCAAAAAGTTTGAAACACCAACATTCAGGGCTTTTCCCTGCTTTACAACAGTTTCCAATGCATCTGCAGTTTCTGCCGGATCAGCCAGCGGGTCAGGTCTGTGGATCAGTAGAAGATCTACATGATCTGTTCCCAGTTTTTCCAGAGATTCGTCCATTTCTTTCAGAATCTCTTCTTTTGTACTTTTATAGTAAATGGTCTTGTTTCCATAATGTCCCGGGCATACGATACCAGCTTTTGTGATAAGCTGCATCTTGTCCCTCAGTTCCGGACGTTTCCGAAGTACCGCATCTCCAAAGATTTTTTCACAGGTATAGCCGCCGTATACCGGTGCATGGTCAATGGAGGTCACTCCCATATCCAGACATTTTTCTACAAGATCCAAAAGTTCATTTTCGGTAAGATTGGAATCTGCGATTCTCATGCATCCCATAACTACCTGAGATAATTCCAGATTTTCTGATAATTTGATTTTTTTCATAATGCTCACTCCTGATGTTTATTATTTGTAACTGTTCAGTACCCTCACAGCTACTATTATTCTTTTACACCGCCGGTGGTCAGACCTGCGATGATCTTTTTCTGGAAAATAAGTACCAGAATGATAAGCGGAACGGTTACTACAACAGTCGCTGCCGCAATGTCGCCCCACGGAAGCTCGTAATTGCTCGGGAAAAGTGCAATACCTACCGGTACTGTCCTCATATTGTCATTTGTCATAAAAGTCAGTGCATACAGATACTCATTCCATGCATTGATAAAGACGATCAGTGCCACAGAAAAAGTTGCCGGTTTGATCAGAGGAAGCATGATCGTGAAGAAAATCTTACCTCTGGAACAGCCATCGATCGCTGCAGCCTCCTCAAATCCCTTCGGAAGCTGTGCAAAAAAGTTCGTCAGAAGCCAGATCGACAGGGGCAGGGCAAAGGTGATGTACGGAATGATCAGACCTGCATATGTATTGAGAAGCTTCAGGTTTTTCAGAAGAAGATAGATCGGGCTTAAGGTTGCGATCGTCGGGAACATGGAAATACTTAAGATCGCCATGAGCATGATCTTTTTACCTTTAAAGCGAAGTCTCGCAAGTGCATATGCTGCGGAAGCACCGATTAGAATGCTGAGTACCGTTGTGGAAAGTGCCACGATAAAACTGTTCAGCAGATATCTTCCAAATGGATGTTTCGTAAATACATTTTTGTAAAAGTCCCAGTGGACCTTGCTCGGGATCCACTTCGCCGGAATTGCTGAGATCTCCGACAGAGGTTTGATCGAAGTCATAAACTGCCAGAAGAAAGGAAGGACAATGATTCCGACAAAAACGATCACAAACACTGCGAATAAGATTTTTCCTGCTATGCTCTTTGATTTCTGCACAATGTCCACCTCCTACATCTCTGTCAGACGGTTTCCCATAAATTTCATATAGATCACGCTGATCAGGAATACAACTACAAAGATCAGCACTGCCAGGGAAGAACCATATCCAAAATCAAGGAATTTCATCAGGTTATTGTATGCGTACACAGACACACTCTCCGTTCCGTTCGCGCCTCCTGTCATAACGGAGATCAGGTCAAATACCCGGAAAGCATCCAGGGTACGGAACAGCATTGCCACGAGGACAGTCGTTTTGACGTTTGGAAGCGTGACATAAATGAAACGCTGAATTACATTTGCACCGTCAATCTTTGCCGCTTCATAGAGATCATCCGGAACCATCTGCAGCCCTGCAAGGATCAGAAGTGCCATATACGGCGCTGTTTTCCAGATATCCGTGATGACCAGCGCCATAAAGGAACCACTTGAAGTACTGAGCCATGCTTTGTAACCATCGATCACCCCAAGGCGGCACAATACATCATTAAAAAGTCCATACTGATCGTTGTAGATAAATTTCCACATCATTGCAGAAACAGAGGTCGGAATCGCCCACGGAATCAGGATTGCTGCCCGGACGAAGCCTTTTGCCTTGAATCCCTGATTCATGATCATCGCAGAAATAAAGCCGAGAATCGTCTCAAAAAATACTGTCACAACAGTAAATTTCAGTGTAAATACAAGTGCCGTCAATGCTCTGGAATCCTGAAAAATCTTTATATAATTTCCCAGTCCGACGAACGGATACCCGCTCGTCGGATCAGTCAGGACCATCTCATGGAGACTCAGCCAGAATGTACGAAGTATCGGATAAACCGCCACGATCGTCAGAACAATAAGAGCCGGTGTCATCATAATCCATGCATCCCTGGATTCTGTTTTTTCCAGTGAACCACGTCCCTTTTTCATTGTGCTCATTCCTCTCCCTTAAAATTTTATTATTTTGTAAGCTCTTCCAGTTCGCTCTGGAGTGTATCAAGTGCATCTTTGACTTCCATCTCGCCGGTGAGTGCCTGGTGTACATTTCTCTGGATCGCATCGGAAACTTTTGCATATTTTGGTGTCTGCGGTCTGGATTTTCCTGTTGCGATGATGTCTGCAAAATCAGAGTAGAATGGGATTGCTTCCAGGATATCAGCATCTTCATAAACAGATTTTACAACTGGCGGCTGAGAAGAGATCAGAGTCATTTCTTTCTGTGTATCTGCACTTGCCATGTAGGAAATGAAATCAGCTGCTGCCTCTTTGTGTGCATCGTCAACGTTGTTGTTGATCACAAGATCAAGTCCACCGAGGCAGGTGTGAGAATCTTCACCACTTGGTCCGACCGGAAGTGTAGTTGCGCCAATTTTTCCTGTCACCTTGGAACCTTCATCCTGTCCGCTTGACCAGAATCCTGACCAGTCACGTATGAAGAGGCATTTGCCTTCTTTGAATACCTGCTCACTCTCTGTTTCGGAATAAGTTGTGATTCCTTCCGGTGCATAATCATCAACAAGTTTCTTCATGATCTCTGTTGCTTCTACATTATTGTCGGAGTTTGCAACAGGAGTTCCGTTCTCGTCCAGAATATCTCCGCCATTGCCCCATACATATTCCACCCAGTTGCATACAAGAGATTCGGACTGTGCTGCCTGGAAATCAGCTCCATATTCCACGCCATCTACACCTTTTGCCTTGTCTGCCAGCTCCATCCAGCCTTCCCAGGTATCCGGAGCTTCTGCCCCCAGATCTTCAAGGACATCCGTACGATAGAAAAGGACACTTGAGTTTGTGAACCATGGCATTGCTACAAGTTTGCCATCAATCGTTGCACCTTCTACCGGACCTGTGAGCATTCCCTCTGTCAGAGAAGGATCTACCAGATCAGAGAGATCTGCCAGCCATCCTGCAGAACCAAACTCGCTGATATAAGTTACATCAAGTCCCATTACATCTACACTGGTATCTCCGGAAGCAAGCTTGTTTACAAAATCATCGTGAACTGTGTTTGCATCCTGCGGGAGAATGACAGTCTGTACTTCCACTTTGTCCTGGCTTTCGTTGTAGGCATCTACCATCTTCTGGGTTGCCTCGCCAACGCCCTGGTCAAAGGAAAATGAAATCGTTACCTTATCGTCTGCCTTTACTGCCAATGGTGCCGCAAAGATAGATGCGGTCATTGCTCCTGCTGACATAAGTGCTGCTGCTTTTTTCCACTGTTTTGTTTTCATGTTGTTTCCTCCTTCATGAATGAAAATATATATTGTGTTTTTTATAGATCTCTTAATTTAAGAATGTCTCTGAACTGTCGGAATGATATTTATACTTTTAGGAAAACGTTTACATTTAGTCGTAAAAAAATAAGGTTTCATCGTTTTTCCGTTTGTTATAATCACTAATATTTGTGATTTTCTTTTGTATAATCTGCATAATCTTTAGGGAAATCGCTTTCCTATTCGTTCAAAAGTAAGAGCTGCTCCTATACAGCTCTTCTTTCCTGTATTCAGTTCAGATTCTTTGTCGTGCTCCTTCGGATAATCTTGTGGGGCACATACTCCTTCATTGGTGCTTCTGTGCTGCCATCCATCAGTTCCCTGAGCATCTCCGCCGCCTTGACTCCCTCATCATAGTAAGAGATCCGCACGGTTGACAGCTCCGGCTTGATGTAAGTTGCAAATTCAGAATCATCAAATCCCATAATGGAAATATCATCTGGAATCTTCACTCTCATGTTGTCAAGATACTGGATTGCTCCTACTGCGATCACATCACTTCCGGTGACTACTGCCGTCGGGAGCTTACTGTTCTCCTCATAGAGCTTCTTCATTCCCTGATATCCCGCTTCAAAAGAAAAATCTCCCTGGGCAATGTAGGAATCCTTCACTTCTATTCCTGCTTCTTCCAGTGCTTTCTTATAGCCAATGACACGCTTCTTGCCAGATGAAAAGTCATTCTTCGGTCCGCCGAGATAGGCGATCCGCTCATGGCCATTGTCCAGAAGGAACTTCACCGCATCGTACATCGCCTCCACATTATTGTGGATCACAGTGTGCACTGCTTCCTCATCCTCCGAAGCTTCCTGTGTCACCAGGACTACCGGATAATTTCTCTTGCGCATGCGCTCTACCAGAGTGTGGTTTACATCAACTCCGGCAAAAAGCAGGCCTTCGATCTGCTTCTCCTCCAGAATTCCCAGTAATTTCAGTTCTTTCTCAAGTTCACCCTGTGATTCACAGAGGACAACAGTATAGCCTTCCTGTGCAAAAACACTGTTGATTCCCTTGGTGAGTTTACCAAAAACTGCATTGGAAATGTCCGGTACGATAATACCGATCGTATTGGTCTTCTTTGTGATCAATCCCTGTGCAAGGCTGTTGGGCTTGAAATGATTCTTCTCGATCACTTCGTAGACTCTGTCACGGAGTTCTGCACTTACCGGCTTCGTCTTATTGATCACCCTGGATACAGTCGCAATCGATACACCGGCTTCCCGGGCAATATCTTCTATCGTAACTGCCATTCTGATTCTCCTTGCTGGTTTGTTAGGAAAAGGTTTTCCTTACATGTGTCATAGTAGCACTCTCTTAAGTGAACGTCAATTGCTTTTTGGAAAAAAACACAACTTTGTATAGATTATATAAGTTATTCTTTTGGTTTTTGTGAATTGTGCATACATAAACTTCTCATTGAATCCCCTTTATCGCTATGTTAAAATGACGTTGTACAAAGTTATCACATCAAGGAGGACTCACCATGGAATTTCAGAAATTAATAGAAACCAGAAGAACTGTCCGCAAATATGCGGCTGACAGTAAAGTGACCAGAGAACAGATGGAAGCGCTGATCCGTGCCGCGCAGGAGGCTCCGTCCTGGAAAAACTCTCAGACAGGACGTTACTACTGTGTTCTTTCCAGAGAAATAGTCGACAAGATCCGTGCAACCTGCCTTCCGGGTGCGGGAAATGCGGGTAAATCCGAGAATGCTGCGCTGATCGTAACAACCTTCGTACATGACCGCGCCGGTTTCCAGAAAGATGGTACCGCCGACAATGAACTTGGAAACGGATGGGGATGCTATGATCTTGGTCTGCAGAATGAAAACCTGATCCTCAAAGCGGAAGATCTGGGACTTTCCACTCTGATCATGGGAATTCGTGAATCTGATAAACTCCGCGAACTCCTTGATATTCCAGAGACAGAAACTGTTGTGTCTGTTATTGCAGTTGGCAAGGCAGCCGAATCTCCGGCACGTCCGCCGCGCAAGGAACTGGATGCGATCGCGAAGTTCTTCTAATTCGTTGTCATAGACAACAAATACAAATTTAGCCAATTTTTGACTCTGTATTGTATCTTTTTTGTACATATGATACAATGAATTGTCAGGTGATGGCGATGAAGGCATTGCGTTTATTTGCGATGCCTTTTTTATACCCGAAACCTGTACAAAAGGGAAAGAAAGAGAGGAACTATTAATGAAAGAAAAGAAAAAAATGTCCCTGGCCATGCAGATTTTTATTGCACTGGTCCTGGCGATCATTGCTGGTCTTCTGATGCAGAGTCATGCCAGCTTCGCCGAATCTTACATCAAACCGTTTGGAACGATTTTCCTGAACCTGATCAAGTTTATCGTCGTTCCGATCGTACTGTTTTCCATCATGTGCGGTATCATTTCCATGAGTGATATCAAGAAAGTTGGATCTATCGGTCTCAAAACAGTTGTTTTTTATCTGTGCACAACTGCTTTTGCCGTTACAATCGGTCTAACCGGTGGAAACCTGTTCAAAGGACTGTTTCCTGTAGTTGCTACCACAGACCTGGCCTATGAGGCTGCTGAGGCAACTTCCTTCATGGATACGCTGGTAAATATTTTTCCATCCAACTTCGTTTCACCGATGGTAGAAGCAAACATGCTGCAGGTTATCGTAATGGCGATCATCCTTGGTTTCGCGATCATCCTCGTCGGTGAGAAAAACGTCCGCGTTGTAAACGCATTCAATGATCTGAATGAGATCTTTATGAAATGTATGGAAATGATCCTGAAACTGTCCCCGATCGGTGTCTTCTGCCTGCTGTGTCCGGTTATCGCAACCAACGGTCCGGCAATCATCGGTTCCCTGGCTATGGTACTTCTCGCAGCTTATATCTGCTATGTTGTACATGCTGTAGTTGTTTATTCACTGACTGTCGGAACACTCGGTGGAATGAGCCCGCTGAAATTCTTCAAGGGCATGCTTCCGGCGATCATGTTTGCATTCTCCAGTGCTTCTTCCGTAGGAACCCTGCCGATCAACCTGGAATGTACTGAGAAACTTGGTGCCAAACGTGAGATCGCATCCTTCGTACTTCCACTCGGTGCTACCATCAATATGGACGGTACTGCGATCTATCAGGGCGTCTGTGCGATCTTTATCGCATCCTGCTACGGAATCCATTTGACACTTTCTCAGATGCTGACTATCGTGCTCACAGCAACTCTCGCTTCTATCGGAACTGCTGGTGTGCCTGGTGCCGGTATGGTCATGCTTGCGATGGTGCTTACTTCTGTAGGTCTTCCGGTCGACGGTATCGCACTTGTTGCCGGTGTTGACCGTATCTTTGATATGGGACGTACCACTGTCAACATCACCGGTGATGCTGCCTGCACTATGGTCGTTTCCAACCTGGAATCAAAGAAAGATGCCCGCAGAGCAAAAGCTGGGAAATAAACTCTCTGATATTGAAAAATCAAATATCACCTATGCAAAAAGCTGCATCCTCATCGGAATCACTCCAACGGGGATGCAGCTTCTTTATTATCTGCTCTATTATGCTTTCATTAATTTACGTCCGCAGCACTGTTTGTATTTCTTGCCGCTTCCGCACGGGCATGGATCGTTCGGATAAATCTTGTCTTCTTTACGCTGAACAGGAGCTTTTGCGGAGGAATCATCCTTGTTGGTTCCTGTAACTTTGGCAACCTGCTCACGCTCTGCCTTCTGCTCTACATTTACATGATACAGCATACGGACAGTATCTTCCTGGATCGCACTGATCATGTTGTTGAACATCTCGTAAGCGCTCATCTTGTACTCAACAACCGGATCTCTCTGACCATATCCTACAAGGCCGATTCCCTGACGGAGAATCTCCATGTCGTCGATGTGATCCATCCACTTGCTGTCGATGCATTTCAGGAGAACGACACGTTCCAGTTCACGAAGCTGCTCTGCTTCCGGGAACTCTGCTTCTTTGGCTTCGTAGAGTTTGACAGCCTTTTCTTTGATCTCGTGCTTGATCTCGTCTTTCTTCTTGCCTTTGACATCTTCCTTAGTTAAAGCCTTGATCGGGATGATCGGGAGCAGTGCTGTGTTGAACTCATCCAGATCCCACTCTTCGGAATCTACATCA
Source organism: Blautia intestinihominis (assembly GCF_040096655.1). Classification (NCBI taxonomy): domain Bacteria; kingdom Bacillati; phylum Bacillota; class Clostridia; order Lachnospirales; family Lachnospiraceae; genus Blautia; species Blautia intestinihominis. Next base: position 100,356 of record NZ_JBBMEI010000002.1, read on the forward strand.
TCGGAGAAGCACATATCTACAGTACTGTCTACGATATCTGTGATCATCTTGTAGATGGCATCGCGCATGTTCTCTCCATCCAGTACCTGACGGCGCTCTGCATAAATGATCTCACGCTGCTCGTTATTTACCTGGTCGTAATCGAGAAGGTTTTTACGGATACCGAAGTTGTTGAACTCGATCTTCTCCTGTGCCTTCTGGATCGCGTTGGAAAGCATCTTGTGTTCGATCTGCTCATTCTCTGCAACACCGAGGGATGTAAATACTTTCATCAGTCGCTCAGAACCGAACAGACGCATCAGGTCATCCTCAAGAGAGATATAGAAACGAGATTCACCCGGATCTCCCTGACGACCGGAACGTCCACGGAGCTGGTTATCAATACGTCTGGATTCATGACGCTCTGTACCGATGATCTTGAGACCGCCGGCTTCTCTTGCAACGTCATCGAGCTTGATATCGGTACCACGACCTGCCATGTTGGTCGCGATGGTAACAGCACCGGACTGACCTGCCTGTGCAACGATCTCTGCCTCAAGTTCATGGAACTTCGCATTCAGGACTTTATGCGGGATTCCCTCGCGGCGGAGCATCTTGCTGATGAGCTCGGAAGTCTCGATGGTGATCGTACCAACCAGTACCGGCTGTTTCTTTGCATATGCTTCCTTAACAGCCTCTACGACTGCGTTGAATTTCTCTTTCTTGGTCATGTATACGGCATCTTCGAGGTCTTTACGCTGTACCGGTCTATTGGTCGGGATCTCTACAACGTCCATTCCATAGATATCACGGAATTCTTTCTCCTCGGTAAGTGCTGTACCGGTCATACCGCCCTTCTTGTCATATTTGTTGAAGAAGTTCTGGAATGTGATAGTAGCAAGAGTCTTGCTCTCTCTCTTGACCTTGACATGCTCTTTTGCTTCGATTGCCTGATGAAGTCCGTCAGAATAACGGCGACCCGGCATGATACGTCCGGTAAACTCATCTACGATCAGGATCTCGTCATCCTTAACTACGTAATCCTGGTCCTTATGCATCAGGTTGTGTGCACGGAGTGCAAGGATGATATTGTGCTGGATCTCCAGGTTCTCCGGATCTGCCAGGTTCTCGATATTGAAGAATTTCTCAACCTTCTTGACACCCTGCTCGGTGAGGTTGACGATCTTGTCCTTCTCATTGACAACGAAATCACCAGTCTCGACAACTTCCTCACCCATGATAGCTGCCATCTTGGTCATCTCATGGCTGGCTTCACCACGCTCAAGCTGCTGTGCCAGGATATCGCATACTTCGTAAAGTTTGGTGGATTTGCCGCTCTGTCCGGAAATGATAAGAGGTGTACGTGCCTCGTCGATCAGGACGGAGTCGATCTCATCGATAATGCAATAGTGCAGATCTCTCTGTACAAGCTGCTCTTTGTAGATAACCATGTTGTCACGAAGATAATCGAATCCAAGTTCGTTGTTTGTTACATAAGTAATGTCGCATCCGTATGCTGCACGGCGCTCTTCCGGTTTCATGTCGTTGAGGACAACGCCTACAGTCAGTCCGAGGAATTCATGGACTTTACCCATCCACTCAGCATCTCGTTTTGCCAGGTAGTCGTTGACAGTTACGATATGGACACCCTTGCCTTCGAGAGCATTCAGGTATGCAGGAAGGGTAGACACGAGGGTCTTACCTTCACCAGTCTTCATCTCAGCGATACGACCCTGATGGAGAATGACACCACCGATGATCTGTACACGGTAATGCTCCATGCCAAGAACTCGTTTCGCACCTTCACGAACAACTGCAAAAGCCTCCGGAAGAAGATCATCCAGTGTCTCTCCCTCGTCCAGACGTTTACGGAATTCTCTGGTCTTGTCTCTCAGCTGTTCATCTGTTAATTTCTGCATTTCCGGGCGAAGAGATTCTGTTTTCTCTACCAGTGGCATGATTCTCTTTACCTCATGCTCACTACGTGTCCCGAATACTTTTGAAAATATATTCATACTTTACTCCTGTTTGTCTTTATTCTTGTTTGTTCTTCTTATTTCCCATTCTACAACTCCTGCCCACGGTTTCATGACCGCCCGGCAGTTACTCGTTATGGCTTACTTAACACCTTAACGTCACATCTTCTCTATTTTACCACTTTCATAGAGGGAAAACAATGAATTTTTAATAAACAAAATGTGTCCAGATTTTTGGCAAATCCGCTCCTGTTCGTTAGTGCTAACTTTTTCTTGTCATACACAGACAGATATGCTATGATTGATTCTATATGGGAACCTGTAAACCGTAACAAACTAACATTTATCTAAGACAGAGGTTTATTTATTTGAAGAAAAAAGAACTGACATTTATCATTAGTATCGTGGTGTTCGCCCTGGTTCTGTGGGGCGGGATGTATCTGGTGCGTCAGGGGCATTACGGTTCGATCCGGATCACGGTAGATGGTGAAGAATATGGCACGTATTCTCTTTCAAAGGATCAGGTGATCTCCATCGGAGATACCAATATATGCAAAATAAAAAACGGCGAGGTCAAAATGATCGAGGCCGACTGTCCGGACCATCTCTGCCTAAAACAGAAAGCCGTTGACAGCACCGGCGGAACGATCGTCTGCCTGCCGAACAAAGTTGTGATCGAGGGGGAAAAGGGTTCCGGTTCCGATGAAACCTCACCGGAATTTGACACTGTTGTCTGACCCTTATTCTACTTTACAAAGGAAAACATTATGAACCAGAAAAAAATCGCCAATCTAGGACTGTTTGCCGCAGTTGCGATCATCTTTGGCTATGTAGAATCGCTGATCCCGTTTTTTGCGGGGATTCCGGGAATGAAACTTGGACTTGCAAACCTTGCGGTACTTTTTATCCTTGAGAAATATACATGGAAGGAAGCGGCACTTGTCTCCGCTGTGAGGATCGTTGTGATCGGGTTTATGTTTGGAAATCTGTTCAGTATCCTCTACAGCCTCGCCGGGGCTGCACTCAGTCTTACCGTTATGACTCTTATGAAGAAAAAATCTGGCTTCAGCATTCTTGGAATCAGCGTCGCCGGGGGCGTGTCACATAATATCGGGCAGCTTATTATTGCGAGTCTGATCACGATGACGTCCGGGCTGATTTATTATGCGCCGGCGCTGTTGATCTCCGGGGTGATCACCGGATTGCTGATCGGGACTCTGACAAGTGAGGTTTTGAAACGTATTCGGTTCTAGGAAAAACCCAAGGGGACGGGTACAATGGCACTAAATCGCCACTGTACCCGTCCCCTTGGTCTTATGCATCGTTTTTAAAGTATAATTCATTTCTCGATGCTCAAAATAATTTTAACACCAAAATAAAGCATCGCAAAATCACATTTGCTCCTGAACTATTGCACAACCTTTACGGTGTAGGTGTTCTTCATTAACTCAAATCGTTCTTTCATCCCGTCCGTCAAATAGATATTCTTGTCTTCATCCACAAACATTGCATCTGCATCATATTTCTCCAGCAGTTCCATTGCATCATCCATTCCAAGAACGAAACATGCGGTGGAGAGTCCGTCTGCCAGAAGTCCATTGTCGCAGACGATCGTCACGGAATCTAATCCGTTCCATACCGGATAGCCCGTCTTCGGGTCCAGGATGTGGTGGTAGCGTTTGCCGTCTTCCATGAAATATTTCTCGTAATCACCGGAGGTAGAAAGGAACTCGCCGCCTTTGATCGTGATCGCGCCGAGATAATCACCTTCTGTGTCTCTCGGGTCTGTGACTGCTACTTTCCATGGAGAATCGTCTGGTTTCTGTCCATAAGCCATGACACTGCTGCCGCCCAGGTTCAGGATCATTCCCTCGACTTCTTTCTGGTCTTTGAGAAATTCTGAGATCACATCGCAACCAATCCCCTTGCCGGTCGCACCCAGATCCAGAGTGGTATCCTCTGCCAGAGTGACTTTGTTCCCATCCAGAGTCACGTTCTGATAGCCAACATCCTTAAGAAGTGCTTCAAGCTCGGACTGCTCCGGCACATGCGGGTCCTCGCCGTCGATATCCCACAGACGGATCACCTTGCCAAGTGTCGGATCGAAAGCTCCACCTGAATCATCAGCAAGCTGCTCGATCTGTGCAAGATACCCGGCAAGCTCATCGGAAACTTCTGTCGTCTCCCCCGCTGCCGCATTCAGCTTCGAAATCTGTGAGTCCTCGTCCGTCCAGGACAGAAGTCCGTTTTCGATCTCCCGGAGCTTGTTTCCGATCTCTGCGTTCAGGTCATCTCCTGTTGTATACAGCGTCTCAGAAACTACCGTATCCATCGCAAAATCTGTATTTGTATATTTCTCCGCATCTTTCGCCAGAACCGGCACTGCTCCCATAAGCGTGCCACAAAGCATCACACCTGTCAGTGTACAGGCGATTTTTTTATGAAAATTACGCATATATTTCTCCTTTATAACCGAAATACGCATCCGCTGTAACATACAACGAATGCGTTTTAATTTTTCGGTTATATCTTACCACAGTTTTGTTTTTGCGGCAAGTTATATATTATTAACTTGTTACTATTCGCAGTAACTTCACCATTATTTTGAAACAGCTGCACTTTTCTCTCGCTTCACTGGTGTTTTTGAAACTGCTGCTTCTTCTTTCAGTTCCTCCACTTCCTGTCCGATCTGGATATTCTTACGCGGGCAGGTTGCCTCGCACGCATGACAGCAGATACATTCACCGGAAAGAGGGGTATCTCCGTCAATATCAAGATGTGCAGGGCAGCGTTTTTTGCAGAGACCGCATTTGGCAGGGCATTTGGAACGTTCTCTTTTGAATAACGCTGACGGCAGGATCGGCATCAGCGCAAAAACAGCTCCCATCGGGCACAGGAACTGGCAGAAGAAACGCTCCTGTGTACACATGCCGACCAGGATCAGGACAAGTAAGATGATTCCGATCTTGTAAGAGGCATTTGGAAGTTTCCGCGCTGTCAGCATGGAAAATACATCCCACGGGCTCATTCCCTGGAGGTTTGCATACCATCCGGTGAAAATGGAAAGGAGGATAAATGCCAGAAGGATATATTTCACTTTCTGCAGACAGCGAACCACTTTTTCCGGATATCCATGTCTGCCTTTCTTATGAAAAACTTTCTGGCGGATAAATAAGGTCAGCTCGTACATGGCATCTCCCAGAGAACCAAAGGCACACGCATATCCGCAGAAATGTCTTCCGAACAGTACCGTGATCAGAAGCAGTGCGCCTGTAACATCGAGGAAGGAATTCCATGTCACCGGCTGTCCTGCCGCAATCGCCTGAAAGATCGACTTAACTCCCGCAAACGCGGTGGAAAAAAGTGCCGGTGCCACAATGAAAAATACAAGCTGTATGGCAGCCCGGATCAGACGGACTTTTCTCTGCCTTTTTTTCATCAGTTTTCCGCCTTTCCTAATGCATCTACAACTGCATTGATGATTCCGGTAGAGCTGAAGGTTGCTCCGGAAATGGTATCAACATCTGTACTCTGTGCGGAGAGAATGGAGCTGATAACGCCCTCTCCCGGTGAGAGATAAGCAGAATCCTCGCCCGGTGCGCTTGTCACCTGGATGTCGGTGATCTCATCGCTGGCAAGTGTTACCTGAACCTGAATGGTTCCACCAAATCCCTGTGCTTCACCTGTGTAGGTTCCGTCTTTGTATACATTATCAGCATCAGATGTGTCTGCATTGCTGCTGTCCGCAGCTGTGATATCACCTGCTGTCTCCTTTGAAGAAGCGTTTGCGGCTGCAGCCTTGGCTTCTTCCTGCGCTTTTGCCGCATCTTCGAGGGCAGTCAGCATTTCCTGCTGCTGTTCTTCCAGCGCACTCACGCGGTCTGTAAGCTCTGTGATCTCCTGTGCCTGTGTATCATTTTTCTGCATAAAATTATAGCCCAGGACTGCGCCGATGATCAGGATCAGGCACAGAACTCGCATATAAAAACTATGGTATTTCATTTTTTCTCGTTACTCCTGTTGATTATTTTTTAATATGTGTTAATTCTGAGCCTGACTCAGTGCATTCTGAAATGCCTGAATAATGCCCTGTGAGGAAAAAGTTGCCCCAGATACAGCATCCAGACCGTCAGCTGACTGACTTCCCATTACCTGATTATAAATAGAATTCCATGCTTCATCAAAATACTCTTCATCATCAAGTGTACTGTAGGATGCTTCAACAATCTGTCCTCCAGAGATAGTAACTGTTACTGTTACGCTTCCTGCTCCATAATTTCCGGCTCCGCTTCCCGTGTAAGTTCCATCTCTGTATCTTCCTGCCGGTTCTTCAGTCGGTTCCGGTGTTGGAGTCTCTGTCGGAACAGCAGTCGGTTCCGGTGTTGGAGTTGCTTCTGGTATTACCGTTGGAGTTGGTGTAACAGTAATTTCCGGTGTCACTGTTGGAACTGGGGTTTCTGTTGGGGTTGGCGTAATTTTTGCACCTTCCAGTGCTTTCTGGGTTCCACCAAGAATTCCATTCGAAGAATACGTTGCTCCGCTTACGGTATCAATTCCATCTACAGACTGTTTTTCCAGAATTGCAGGCTGTAATACTTTCCATGCTTTCTTAAAGAAAGAATCTGTGTCTGTGTTCGTATTCGTCAGTTCTATAATTTTTCCATCCTTAATAGTTACTGTAATATAGACAAATCCAGAATACCCTCTTGCTCTCCCTGTGTAAGTACCATCCTGATATTCAGAAGTTGGTGTATCTGGTTCTGGGATATCTGGTTCTGCTGTCGGAGTAGGCGTAGCTGTTGGTTTCACAGTCGGTTTGGCAGTTGTTGTCTCTGCTTTCGCCAGTGCTTTCTGAGCAGCTTCCAGAATACCATTGGATGAGAAAGTTGCTCCACTTACGGTATCTACGCCATATACGCCCTGCTTCTTGAGAATTGCAGGCTGAATCTTAGACCATGCTTTGCTAAAATATTCCTTCGTATCTGTATTTGTATTTGTGATTTTTGTGATTTTTCCGTTTTTGATGGTAATTGTCACTTTAACCGGTCCGTCAAAGCCTTCTGCTTCTGCGCTGTATGTTCCGTCTTTATAGGTCACATTTTCTGCCGGTTTCGGAATAGATGCCGGTTTTGGTGTTGGTTTTGCTGTTACGACCGGCTTCACGGTTGGTGTCGGTGTTGTCTTTGCATCTGTATTCGCCGCTTTTGACAGAGCATCCTGTACTGCCTGAATGATTCCATTGGAGGAATAGGTTGCTCCACTGACAGCATCAACATTCGGAGTCTGACCGGAGATCATCCTGCTGATCACCCCCTGTGCAGAGGCAAAATAAGAAGGAGTTTCGCCGGAGGCACTCAGAACATCAATCGAAGTAATTTTTCCACCGGAAATCGTTACCTGAACACTGACCGTGCCTCCAAATCCTGTGCCGCTTCCCTGATAAGTACCATCCTTATATCCGCCTTCCGGAACGGATACAGTCGGAGTAGATGTAGTTCCCTGTCCTGTCGCAGAAGTTTTCTGAGATTCATCCGGAAGTGTTTTTGCCGTTCCTTTTTTGATTCCGGCTTTTGCCTTTTTGGAAGCAGTTTTGCCTGTTTTTGCTGAAGAAGAAGTTCCATCTGAAAAATCCTCATAGGAATATGCTGTTGTAATCAGCCCGGTCAGTTCTTCTGCATCCTTAACATCGGCACTCTCTGACTGTACTTTCTGCGTACTTCCGGCCTTTCCCTGAACACCAGTCACCGCCACTGCTGCGATCACTGCCGCTGCCGGAAGAAGCTTGATATAATTTTTTCTGTCCGGAAAATCCTTTTTGTCCTGTTTTTTCATAGTGTCTCCTGTATTATCTCAAAACGTACAAAAGCAGGGGCTGTTAAAAAACGGCCCCCGTCTTTTGTGCTGACTTTATAACTTTTTATTTTACAGTTACTTTAAATTTTGCTGTCATGCCGCTGCATTTCACAGTGATAACTACTGTACCTTTCTTAACGCCTTTTACAACGCCCTTGGAAGTTACAGTTGCAACGCCTTTGTTGCTGCTTGTGTAAGTAACTTTTCCAGTTGGAACTGCACTTACTTTGATGGTAGTTGTTTTGCCTCTGTTGATTGTTGCTGCTGTTCTTGAAAGTTTCAGAGATGCATTTTTAACAGATACCGTTACTACCTTTTTCAGCTTTCCTACCTGAACTGTGATCTTAACGGTTCCGGCTTTTTTCGCTCTTACAACACCTTTGGAATCTACGGTTGCAATGTTCTTGTTGCTGCTTGTAAATTTCGCAGTTCCGGAAACACCGCTCTTGGTCACTGCGATTGTTGTAGAAGTCTGACCTTTTGTATAAATAGTTGTTTTTGCTGCTTTTGCTGCAATGCTCGGATTCTTAACAGTTACTTTGCAGGTGATCTTTGCTTTTCCGGCTGTAGCTGTGATTACTGCTGTACCTGCTTTCTTTGCTGTTACAACACCTTTGGAGCTTACAGTTGCAACGCTCTTGTTGCTTGTTGCATATTTTACTGTTCCACCGATTGCAGATGTTGCTTTCAGTGTATAGGAAGCAGGTGTTCCTCCAACATAAACTGTGACAGCTGTTTTGTTGATGGACATTGCATTCTTGACAGTTACTTTGTAAGTTGCTGTTTTTCCATTCAGAGTAGCAGTGATGTTTGCTGTACCTGCTGCTTTGGCTGTTACAACACCCTTGGAGTCTACAGTTGCAACTTTTGTATTGCTGGATTTCCATGTTACAGTTCCTGCCAGGTTGGTTGTTACCTTGAGGGTTGTAGATGTTTTATCCTGAGTATAAAGTGTTCCTGAAGCAGCGTTAAGTTTGAACTCAGCTTTTACAAGTGAATCAATTGCTTCTCTCAGATGTGTAATCTGCTCATCAACGCCATTCTGTGTCTGTTTGTCAATATTTGCAAGCATTTCTTCGCACTCTTCAAGTTCGTTTGCAACATTTACCCAGCTTGCCGGAGTATAGTCGCTTTCTTTCAGTGCTTTTGCTTCTGCAATCACTGCCTCAAGTGCAGTTGTATCCACTTCTTCTTTTGCTGGTTTTACAATATTTGCATCTGTTGCCTGGAACTGTACAGTAAAGTCTTCGTATCCAAGAGCATATACGGTCAGTGTCCAGTATCCTGTTCCGTCGTATCCTTCTGGAAGCTGGCAGCGCAGGGATTTTGTAAGGCCAAGCTGAATACCCATAGATTTGTGCATCCAGTTATCTGCTGCAAATTTTGTTCCGTAAGTCTGAAGTGCATTTGTGCAAGTGCTGTCGTTTCCATAGTATGTCCATTTAACAGCCTGCATTGCAGCACCAAGATCTCCATATCCATCTCCTGTAAGGTCAACTCTCAGGAACTCACCATAGTTGCCACTTGCTTCTTTTACAGTTGTGGTAATATTTTCTGCTTTTTTGAGGGCTGCATCTTTAACACCTGAATCTGTTCCATTTGCTCTTGCGCTGAAGCTGAATGTACCATCTTCATTCTTTGTAGCTGTCTTAAGACCATTTGTATTTGCCGTAACATCTGCTGTCAGATTATAAGACCGAAGATTAACTTCTCCGTATCCACCAACCAGTGTTCCATCATTTTCTACTACTGTATAAGCCTTTTTGAAATCTTCATAATCCGAAGTTTTTACTTTAACCGGTACATATTTCAGACCGCTTACTTCATAGTCAAGCATTTCATCTGTTGTACCATCTTCAAATGTAAGAGTTCCCCTGCTATATGTAGCTTTTGTTCCGTCTGTGAATACAACTGTTGTCTGTCCTTCCCAGTAAGAAACGGCATAAGAACCTTTCTCACCTTTAATAATTGCAATTGTCTGGAAGCTTCCTCTGTGAAGACCGTGGTTTGTAGTTGCTCTTGTTACAGTATCAAACGCTCCAAGGTCTGCCTCACCTCTTGTATCTTTGTCTGCTGAAGCAGTTGCATCACCTGCTGCATATACACCTTCTGCTGCCCAGTACTGAGCCCAGGTAAGTCCTGCATATACATATTTATATTCTGCAACTTCATAATCGAACGCAAAATCATCATATCCGCTGGAAGTTACAACAAATTTAGTTCCGTTTGTTACTTCAATACCTGTAAGATCCAGTGTTCCGTCTTCTTTGACGATCACTTTTGAACCTTTTCCGGTGGCCTGATAAGTCTTATCTCCTACTGTTACAGCAGTGATTGTCTTGATGTAAGCTGTCAGCTGCTCTTCTGTAGAGCCTTCTGCCGGTACAAGTTTACTGTTTTCAGCATCGTAAGCTGCCGGTACAGCTGCCTCTTTTGCATAGAAAGAAGCCTGGATCGGTGCATATTCGCCATTTTCATCGCTGATAACCAGAGTATGGGAACCTGCTGCCAGTGTTCCGGTTGTGATCTTGCCATCTGCATATGCAACTTCTGTTCCGTCAACAGTATATTTTGCTGCAAAACCTTCCGGAAGAGTGCCATCCAGAGTGACTGCTGCTTCTGTATCTGTTGTATGAATGTTTGCAACTGTTGCTTTTACGCCTGTTTTTGTCAGAACCTTTTCATCATTAACATCAAATGTGATGATTCCCTTGTCAGTGTAATAAGTAACACTGTCAATGGTTTTTCCCATCATGGATTTATAATGTTCAGATGATGTCGGGCATCCATGAACACTTGTAGTAAAACCTGTGCACCATGCCAGTTCATAGCCTTTCCAGATATTTTCCAGATGACGCATACCGTACTCTGTACCATCTGTTGTATTAACCGTTGCACCATAGATTTTATCCGTGCTTGTACTGATCAGGGAAGAGAAGGTTTCATTATTGATCTTCAGCTGATAATCTCCATATTTGCTCTGTGTTTTCAGTTCTGCTGTTGCTTCAACTGTTTTCTCCTGTGCACCCTTAACATCACTGAAGGTAAAGCTTCCATCTTCATTTACTGTCAGTTCTTTATAATAACCCGGAACTTCTGACAGTACATAATAAGAGTAGGAAGCATTCTCGATCAGAGAATCTTTTCCTGTATAAGTATTGCTTGCTGTCTGTCCTTTGTTTGTGACTGTGATCGTTACGAAATCATCGTCTGTCACCTTTTTCTGATCCTTCAGAAGTGCAAGATCACTTACTTTAACAGGGAAGGTGACACCTGCCAGATTTGTTCCTTCTACATCTGTATGATAAGCTGAATTTCCATTCATCATACCCGCTGTTCTGGATTTGTTCAATGTGGCAGAGGTAAATGCATCGACTTTGACATCGTTATTCTTTAATTCTGCCTTATAGAAATCGTCATAAGGAATGTTCATGAGAACGTATGCTTCGCCTGTTGTCTGGTCATCGCCTGCCTGATCAGAAAACTCGTCCTCTGTTACCTCGGAGCTGAACAGATCTTCCTCAGAATCAGTTTCTGCTGTGTTTGCATCCTCATCTTCTACCACATCTACATCTGCAGTATCATCAGCAACTTCTTCTGTATCTACCTCTACTTCTGCCTCAGTCTCCGCATCCGGTGTTTCTTCTACTTCTACAGCATCTGAAACTACATCACTGTCTGAAAAATCAGCCGCCATTGCAACTGTCGGCATACTTGTCATTGCCATAGCTGCACTGAGCACTACCGGAGCTACTTTCTTTAACAATTTCTGATTTGCCATCTTCTTCCTCCTCTTTCTTTTCGTTAGGTATTTCTAACCATTATTTTATACCACAAACCTATATTCCTGTCTATATTTCAGTTAGAATTTTCTAACCTGCGAATTGACTTTTTTTCTCATTTAACATCTTATTGATAATTCTTTTTCAATAAAAGTATAACAAAATACACCTGTTATACCAGGTAAACATTCCCGATACAGCAGGTGCATATTATTTGTCATTTATTCAGTTTTACTTTTGTGGTCCCTTCTGCCGAACTGTCTCTCAGTCTCTCAAAAGCTTCTTTGCTTTCTTTCCACGCTTTCGGTGTGCCGCCGATGATCGAGCAGCCTTCGTGGAGTGTGATCGGACTTCCGTCGATCTGTGTGATCACGCCGCCGGCTTCTTCCAGGATCACGGATGCCGCCGCATAATCGTATGGCTGGAGTTTCAGTTCCAGATAAACCGTATTGCTTCCAGATGCCGCACGGCAGAGTCCCAATGCCGCTGAACCGCCACAACGGATGGAAAGGCTGTTCTGGAACATATCTTTGACCACACGGAACAGCCAGTCGATTCCGGCTTCGTTGTATCTTGCACAGCCGAACTCCACGATTCCCTCCGTGACGGATTTATCCGCAAGCTGGATTCGTTTGCCATTAAGGTAACTTCCCTTGCCGCGGATCGCAATATACATATCATTAATGTACGGATGATAGACAAAACCAGCGACCATCTGATCCTTATGTGCAAGCCCGACAGAAATACAGCTGTGATGATAATCAAACATAAAATTCGTCGTGCCATCGATTGGATCAATATAAAAGGTAAACTCGCCATCTGCCTGTGCACCGGCATTTCCCTCGGTATCTTCTTCTCCGAAGAAAGCTGCTCCCGGAAGGATCTCGCTGAATCCTTTGATCAGGAACCTCTGGATCTCCATATCGTAATCGGTGCAGAAGTTCGCAAGCCCCTCTTTCTGATGGATCATTGCATCGGATGGTCTGGCCTTGACCATCTTTTTGCCGGCTTCGCGGATCAGACGCTCGATCGCACGGTATCTGGAATCCATTCGTTCCTTCGGATCTTCTTTGATCTCAGGTGTGGCATTTTCTCCCATTGCTTCTGAAACAGAGCGGTCCATGGATGGATTCTCCGTCATTGCATATGTGCCGGAAGATTTCTGCTCCTCATCCGCGGATCTCCATGGTGTCACATCCCAGCCGCCAAATCTGCGAATCGCACTCTCAATCTTTCTGCGGCTTCTGTCAAATCCCCAGTACCAGATTCCACCGAGAAGTCCGCCCACTGTATTAAAGAACAGGTCTGCAAGCTGGAAGGTTCCCAGTTTGAAAAACAACTGACAGAACTCGATGCCGAGCGAAAACAGGAAACTGATCTTGAAACTTAAGATCAGGACATCCTGAATACTTTTTTCCTTATAATGGTCTCTTTCTTCCTGTGCCCAGAACAAAAGGACGATGAACGGAAGAAACAGGATCAGGTTTTCAAAATTCTCTGTGTAAAGCTCTCCATTATTATGTAAACTCCAGATGCCGAGCACATGATCCAGAGGATTTCCCCAGATTGTTCGGCACAAAAGTGTCCGAAACAGCATCATACTTACATAAAATACCAGGAAAAAATGTTTCCTGAACCAGCCGCTTGTGCGGAACTGACGGATCCATGCCCGAACCACTGGACCGGCTCCCTGTTTCCTGCCAAGCATATAGACGCACATGACAAGTGCCGCCAGCAGAAGGGATGCTCCCGCTGTCTGGTAGAGTGCTGCCAGAACATCTGCGATGATTTTTACAACATATTCCATAGTCTGTCTCCTCATTTCGTGCGGTGAATATCCGCCGCACCAGTCAGTTCATAATAAAAAATATACTGCTGCATGATTCCCCGAAGTCCGTGATATCTGCGGTTCGGGAATCCTCTTTTGTAGTGTATGTCCAGAACCTGGCGGATATGTGTGTCGATCGGGAATGCATCCATGTGGTGAAGTGCAAACAGACAGATGCAGTCAGCAACCTTCTCTCCCACGCCGCTGAGTTTCATCAATTCCTGTCTTGCCCTGCGATAATAACACATGCGGTAAAGTTTCTCCAGCGAGACCTCTCCGCTCAGAATACTTCGTGTCGTTTCCACCAGATATTTCGCGCGATAGCCCATTCCGAGTGCCCGGAGTTCTTCCTCCGTCGCCGTTCCCAGCTGTTCCGCTGTCGGGAAAGTCCAGTATTCCACGCCTTCCTCGGAATATTTCTGCTCACCGTATCGTTTACATAATCTGTCAATGCATCCACGGATCCTGGAAATATTATTCTGCTGTGAGATCAGAAACGTAATGATCATCTCCCACAGATCCTGACGCAAGATCCGGATGCCGCTCCCGCACTCTGCCGCCGCACTCAGGTAATGGTCACGTGGATTGATCTTCTCGATATAGCCTGCATAATCCGCATCAATATCAAAGTACGGAACCCAGTAACAGAGAAATTCCACATCACTGCAATGAAAAGTTACGATCGTCCCTTCCTGTGTAAGTTTGAGATACTGATCTCCTGCGATCAGTTCATACGTGTTTTCTTCTGTCTCTCTCATCCGGAAACACTGACCGGACTGACAGATCTGTTTCAGGCTGAAATTATCCAGCTCTACTGTAATCATATTTTTCTCCGTCCCCTACATCTGATGCCGAACTACTCTGTATTCATCTCCATTGCGATAATACGGGCATTCTTTATATTCTGTGCTGATAAAACGGTAATACTCGTCCTCGTCCAGATTTACATCGCAGTAATAACTTTCACTTTCTTCGTCATATACATAATTCGCGCAGTAATCGCAGCTTGTTGCTTTCATCTGTTATTTCCTCTTTTCTATTCCCAGATCTTCCACGGTGCATTTCCGCTCTGCCAGAGACTTTCCAGAAGATTTTTTTCACGAAGGGTGTCCATGCACTGCCAGAAGCCCTTGTGGCGGTAGGCATTTAACTGTCCCATGCGGGCAGCCTCTGCCAGAGGATATTTCTCAAACACAGTATCATCCCCTTCGATCAGATCCATGATCGAAGGCTCCAGGACCATGAATCCGGCATTGATCCAACCGCCGTCTTCTTTTTTCTTTTCTTTGAAGTTGGTGATCGTTCCATCGTTTTCAATATCAAGGATACCGAAACGTCCTCCCGGCTGTGCCGCTGTGATCGTCGCCATTTTGCCGTGGGAGCGGTGATACTCGAGAAGTTCTTTGATGTTGACATCAGCCACGCCATCCCCGTAGGTCAGCATGAACGTATTTCCATCGAGATATTCCTTCACACGTTTGATACGTCCGCCGGTCATGGTATTGAGTCCTGTATCGACCAGGGTGACTTTCCACGGTTCCAGGACATTGTTGTGCACGATCATCTTATTTTCCTGGGTAAAATCAAAAGTGATGTTGCTGTTGTGAAGATAATAGTCTGCAAACCATTCTTTGATCACATGCTGTTTGTATCCACAGCAGATAACAAATTCATTAAATCCATAAGCAGAATACATTTTCATAATATGCCAGAGGATCGGCTTCTCCCCGATCTCGATCATCGGCTTCGGCTTCAGATGGCTCTCCTCGCTGATACGGGTACCAAAACCGCCTGCTAAAATTACAACTTTCATATTTATTCTCCAATCCGTTTTATCTGTTTTGCGTATGATATCCTATATTCTAATACAATCCCCGCAAAAAAGAAAGCATTCCTCCTGACATTTATAAGTAAAAAACCGCCTTCTCACATCCCTGGTCTCAGGAATACAAGAAGACGGTTTGAGGATTTTTATTTTATCGAGGTGCAGATTATTTTGCTGCGGCTTTCACTGCCTTTGCTGCTTTTTCTTCCTCCCACAGTTTGTCTGCTACAGGAGCCCATTCTTCTGCATAATGTACGCATTTACTGCAGAGATGTTCCGGTGTTTCCTGGGACTGGAGGTCTGTGGAATGTGCGCCGGATTCCTTGACGATACGCTGCAGGATCTCCGGGTTCTCCAGCATCGGGCATGGACGGAGCATGTTGTCATTGAATGGCTGGTTGTCATGGTAAGCCATGAACAGCGGCTGTTTCAGGATCTCGAGAATTGTATTCTCGTGAATATTTCCATTAGAGTAATGAATAAATACGCATGGTTCTGCATCACCGTTTGCATTAATATGGAAGTAGTTTCTTCCACCTGCGATACATCCTCCTACGAATTCACCATCGTTCTGGAAGTCCATGGTAAAGATTCCAGGGCCGTGTTCCATATTACGGATCTCTCTTACACGATTCTTCACATAAACACGCTGTTCCGGATTCAGAAGCAGATCAACGGAAGCTGCGTTTCCAACCGGCATATAGTGGAAATACAGAGCGTAACGGCATCCTTTGTCGATGAGCATCTGGATGAACTCTTCACTGGTAACGCTCTTGTAGTTTGCGCTTGTGTAGCAGATAGAGGTACCAAATACAAGTCCGTGCTCTTTGAGCAGGTCCATCGCATGCATAACTTTGTTGTATACACCGTTTCCACGACGCATGTCGTTTACGTCCGGCTCACCCTCTACGCTTAAGCCCAGGAACAGGTTTCCGACTTCCTGCATCTGTTTGCAGAGTGCTTCGTCAACCAGTGTACCGTTGGTATATGCAAAGAAGACACAGTCGTTATGTTTTCTGCAAAGTTCGATGATATCTTTCTTTCTTACCATCGGCTCTCCGCCTGTCATCATGTAGAAATAAACGCCCAGTTCTTTACCCTGTGTTACGATAGAATCCATATCCTCAAAAGAAAGATTCAGTTTATTTCCGTATTCTGCTGCCCAGCATCCTGTACAATGCAGGTTACATGCGCTGGTCGGGTCCATCAGGATGATCCACGGAATGTTGCAGTTATGGATCTTTCTCATCTCACGGATGGTTTTGGTTCCATTGTAAAGAGCCTCAAATCCAAGATTCATCAGTGTGGTCTTGAGTACATTCGGGTGGAGATCCTTTACGATCGATGTCACGTAACGGTTCAGTGTGTATTCCGGATTACAGGCAACTCGTCTCAGATAATCCCAGTTTACTCCTGTCTGAAAATCTTTCATATGTTTCTCTGCAGTGTCAATGATCTTTTCGTATGCTTCCTCCGGGTTCTTGTTTACCTGTCCAAGTGCATAATCAACTACTCCTGAAAAAACGGTCTTGGCAGCTGCATGTGTAAGCTTATTCATTACAATTTCCTCCTCTGTTCCATCTTCCCTATTACTTTATCCGATTTACTGGATCCGCATTCCTCAAAATGGAAGAAAGCCCTCAGGTGCTTGTTATTTTTTATTTCTTATATTATATTCGCGGATTCTTTCCTTTTTCAATGGACAAAAAGAGGTCGATGGTAAATTATCTTACCACCGACCTGATCTGTAAGGTATTGTATTTTCTTTGTTATTCTACGTAATAAACATAAGAAGCTTTTCTTGGTGCGGCCTTCGGAGCATCACCGTCTGCATAACCGAGGATGCAATGTCCGATTCCTTCATAATCACCCTCGATTCCAAGAGATCTGAGGAGTTCTTTGCCTTCTTCACTCTCGAATTCTTCTTTGGCTCTGTGGATCCAGCAGCTTCCGATTCCCTGTGCT
This sequence comes from Blautia intestinihominis, assembly GCF_040096655.1. NCBI lineage: Bacteria > Bacillati > Bacillota > Clostridia > Lachnospirales > Lachnospiraceae > Blautia > Blautia intestinihominis. Next base: position 117,564 of record NZ_JBBMEI010000002.1, read on the forward strand.
TCTGCTTCCAGCATCAGATTTCCCATAACGAGGCTTCCGTCATAAATGTATGTCGGACGTGCCTTGTCAGCCAGCACGATCAGAACGACCGGTGCGCCGTAGAACGGATCGATCTCAACTCCCATGATCTTTGCATTCATGGCAGAAAGTTTATCGCGGAGCTCCTTGTTTGTCACAGCAATGATGATCGGGGACTGTTTACCCATTCCTGTTGCCGCGTAGGTTCCTGCTTCGATGATCTTCTCAAGTTTGTCCTGCGGGATCATGTCGCTTTTGTATTTGCGGATGCTTCTTCTGCTTTTGATCGTTTCAAGTACGTCACTCATGTTTTTTACCTCCTATTTCTTACTGCGGTATGCTTCTGCTTCCCAGTGTGTAATGAAATATGTAATGTCATCTGTCATCTGCAGTGCTCCGCCAAAGCTCTCTGCATATACTGCAAGTTTGGTGGCATCTTTGACCAGGAGCTGTGCTTTTGCAGCTTTTCCCTTGTCATCTTCCATGATAAAGCCGCCAACGCCCTGTACCAGAATGAGGCGTGGTTCTTTGTCATTCTCTTTCATAAATGCGTCCAGTGCTTCTTTTGCCTGATCGATATTCTCTACAAATAACGGATATGGTCCGCAGTACACAATATGATCCGGAGTAAATGGTTTCAGAAGCGGTGCTGCTGATGCTTTGTCCTTTACGAAATTGTCCATTTCTGCTGCCGGCACAACTTCCACCGCATGTCCCAGTAATTCGGAAAGTTTCTGCGCAGCCTGCTCTTTCTCCGGTGTGACAGCTTCGCTTACGTCAGCGGTTCTTTTAACCTGTTTCTCTAACTTACTGATGACGCCGTCAAATAAAACGCCAATCTCCTCCACAGTATCTGCCGCAACAAAAATGCCGTGATTCTGAAGCAGAAGAACCTGAACATCCTTTCCGGTTTCTTCTTTGTAGGCGTTCATTTTCTCGTAACAGATGCGTGCAAGTGTATATCCCGGTTTGCAGATATCGATCCAGAGAACATCTTTGCCCAGAAGTTCCTCGCAAAGTGCCTGTGCGCCCTTTCCGCAGGTCAGGCCGTTGACAAGAGTCGGGTGAACATGCAGTACATAAGTATAGGCAAATAAATTGTGGAGCAGTGCTTCTACGCTTGGACGTTTGGTCTTGTCATCGTCTGTCACCGCCGCCATGACATCAGCAAGGTATGCAGATTCACGTTTCACGTCATCGGACGGATACTCTGTTTTCATGATTTCATTCAGGCGTGCTCTGCTCATCTCAACAAATTCTTCTGCCTTGATTGTGGCAAGCTGTGTGCCTGAGCCCTTAACATAAAGTGTTGTGTCATCCTTGACAGAAGTATTTCCCCCACCAGCCAGAACATAAGCCGGATTACTTCCGTATGTGTTGGACATTTTTACTAAAGTTGAAAGATCCATAATTGAAATTCCTCCGTTTTTTTATCATTATAATAGGTTTTTGCTAATACCATATCTGCTATCTATCATAGCACATAAACAGACTTTCTGGGATGTTATTTTACAGATTATTCATAGAATTTTCTACTAATCATCCAAACTTACAGATTCTTAAGTGTTTCAAATGGAATCGTTCCGCCAAACAGATCCAGGGCACTTCCGACGGTCACATCAAGTCTGCCTTTGCCGTGAAGCTTCAAAAGTTTGATGTCCTGCATGCTTCCTACACCACCGGCATAGGTGATCGGGCGTTTCTGGTATGCGGAAAGGAGGTCCGCGAGTTCTGTCTCGATGCCGTTTGCCTTGCCTTCTACATCTACTGCATGAACGAGGAATTCATCGCAATGGCTTCCGAGTTCTTCCATCACTTCGAGGGTTACCGGTACGTCGGTAAATTTCTGCCAGCGGTCTGTGACGATGAAGTACTGGTTGTCTTTTTTGCGGCAGCTGAGATCAAGTACGAGATGTTCTCTGCCTGCTGCCTGTTCCATCCTGGCGAGGTTTTCCCAGGAAAGTCTGCCGTCCTTAAAAACATAGGAGGTGACGATCACATGGCTTGCTCCGGCGTTCAGATAGTCCTGCGCGTTTTCCGGGCAGACACCGCCTCCGATCTGGAGCCCTCCCGGATATGCCCTGAGAGCCTTAAGTGCCTGGTTTCTGGTGGCTTCGTAGTATTCAGAATCTTTTCCATTCAGAAGGATGACATGTCCGCCTTTCAGTCCGGCGTTTTTGTATAATTCTGCATAAAAAGTCGCATCCTGTCCGGATACGAAGTTTTCTTTTGCCTGGTCTCCGGCATCCTTGAGGCTGCCGCCTACGATCTGTTTTACTTTTCCATTATGTATGTCGATGCATGGACGAAATTTCATAGTCTGTTTCTCCCTTCAATATAAAACCCCCGGATTCTGATAGGTCCAGGGGTTTTGCATGATCCTGTTCAGGTTTTCCTGAGGATATCATAATATGGTTTTCTGTTTCATGCAAGCGTTTTTACTTTATCATGCTAAATTATTAAAACCGATATAAGATCTTATCGTCCCTCTACTGCATTTCCAACGGCATCGCCGACATCTTCCACCGCGTCACCCACGCCGTCGCCGAGATCTTTGACTCCGTTTCCGAGTGCACCTGATACTGTATCGTCGTTGTTGTCTGCATTATTATTCATATTTTCTGTATTGTTTTCTGCTGTTCCGGCTCCGTTTTCTGTCACGGTTCCGTTATCCCCGGTTCCTTCTGACATCGTATCGCCATTGTCTATCGCAGCATCGTCTGCACCAGAGTTTGCGTCTGCATTGTTTCCATTGACATTGTCGTTTGCCGTAGTATCATCCGCATTATCGCCCATCATATCATTTTCTTCCGTCACAGTTCCGGTCTCATCGGCTGCATTATTATTGTTTCCACAGGCAGTCAGCATTCCAAGCGTCATGATAAGCAATGTACCTGTCAGGATCCCTTTGAATTTTTTCATTGTCATTCTCCTTTACCATGGATTTTATCTTGTGGTAATAATATGTACCGGATTTCGAGATCCTATTCTGGAAGAAACTGGAATTACATAAAAAGGCATGTGCCACAAAAGACACATGCCCATGAAATTTTAATCTTCTTTTACATAATTTGCACCGAGTTTTGCAGGTACGTTGAACTGTTTTCTACATACGGTCAGTACGATGACCAGAATGTACGGCAGTGCACTGAACAGCTCACTCGGAACAGAGGAAGTTCCCATCGCTCTGACGAAGATACCAAGTGCATCGGAAATACCAAAGATGATTCCAAAGATCAGCGCGCCGACCGGATTCCAGTTTCCGAGGAAACAGATACCGAATGCAATCCATCCACGTCCGCCGATGATCTCTGCATTGTACATGCCGACGTTGCACAGCGGATAGTAAGCTCCGGCGATACCGCCAAGGCATCCGGCTACTGCTACTGCAAGAAAACGTGTACGTGTTACATTGATACCGGCCGCATCTGCTGCCTCCGGGTTTTCACCACAGGATCTCATGGACAGACCAAGAGAAGTCTTGTATATCACAAAGAAAATGATCGGCACCAGAATATACGTAAAATAGGTTACCAGGTTCTGGGAAAAGATCGCCTGTCCAATGATCGAGATCTTACTCAGAAGCGGGATCTTGATCGTCTTGAGGATGTTTACCTTAAGCGGTACTGTCTGGATACCAAAGATCACACGGTAGAAAAATGTACAGCATCCTGTCACAAGGATCGCAACAGCAGTTCCCATTACGATCTGGTGCTGATGCATGTAAATCGTCGTCACGCCATAAAGCAGTGACACGATCAGTCCGCATACCATCGCAAGCAAAAATCCGATCAGAAGATTTCCGGAAAGATAAGCTCCGATAAATCCTCCCCACGCGCCAACGAGGAAAATACCCTCGATCGCCGTTACCATCATACCTGTACGTTCTGCCAGAACCTCACCTAATGCGCCCAGAACAAGAGGCGTACTCATAAAAATAGCTCTTGTAATCAAATTCACAAAAATCTGCATACTCAAACCTCTCCTTTCTGGATCTTCTGTTTCTTCATGCTTCTGACTTCCAGTTTCTTTCTTACAAAGAAGGACATCAGTACGAACAGCATTACGAAACCGAGCATTACATCAATAACACTTGCCGGCGCATCTGTAGAATGGCCAAGTGCAGTACCTCCGACCTGGAGAGTACCAAACAGCAGTGCCGCAAAGATGACACCGATCGGGTTGGCATTTGCCATGATCGCAATACCGATTCCATAAGAACCGATATCGGATTCCAGTCCGGTAAGAAGCATATGCTGCATGCCATTGATCTCAGTGAAACCTGCAAGACCTGCAACTGCGCCACTGATAAAGAAAGCCAGCATGCACTGTGTTTTCGGATTGATACCCGACATTGCCGCTGCATCCTGATTGAATCCCATAACACGGATACGATATCCCATGGAAGTACGGTACAGGATGAACCAGATCACGATCGCTGCTGCAACCGCGATCACGATACCAAGTGAAACAGAAGTTCCATTGATGATCTTTGGCAGCCATGCGGAATTATCAATGTAGTCTGTTTTTAAATATTCATGCTTTGACTCCTGGAGAACAGTTCTCAGAAGGAGCTGCATAACATAAGTAATAACATAGGTAGACATCATACTTACAAGGAACTCATTTGCATTGAATTTCGCTTTGAGGAATCCAATGATGAATCCTGTAAGACCGCCGCCGATCATACTTGCAAGGCAGGCAGTGATCAGAACGACCGGTCCTGGGACTTTGGTCTGGAGCTGCAGTGTCACTGCAACCGCACAGATACATCCAACATAAAACTGTCCCTGTGCACCGATGTTATAAAGGTTTGCTTTGTATGTAAAAGCGAATGCAAGACTGGTAAGGATCAGAGGTGTTGTCTTTACCAGGATATTTCCCATGGAAAATTTATCTGCAAACGTTTCTGAAAGCATGATCTTGAGAGATTCTACCGGATTTACACCAAGCAGCGGCAAAAATGCAAAACTGATCACCAGTCCAAGGATGATCGCCAGAACGGTCCACAGCAGAAGCTCTGCTACTTTTTTCTGTTGTTTCATGATTCTGCACCTTCTTTCTCAGGCTGTACACCAGCCATCAGCAATCCGATCTTTTCTGTTGTAAGTTCTCCGTTTTTGAAGATTCCCATGATCTTTCCTTTATAGAGAACCGCAATCCTGTCGGAAAGTGCAAAGATCTCTGAAAGTTCTGTCGAAACAAGAAGAACTGCTTTTCCCTTGTCTCTTTCCCCAAGGATCGTCTTATGTACATAGTTGATCGCACCAAGGTCAAGTCCACGGGTTGGCTGGTCAAAAATGATCAGCTTGTCACCCATATCAACTTCACGGGCAACGACCATCTTCTGCTGGTTACCACCGGAGAGGCTTCCTACCGTAACAGTGTGGTCCGGTGCTTTGATCGCATATTTTTTGATGCTGTCTTCTGTATAACGGTGAAGTGCTGACCAGCGGATCAGTCCGTGATTGACCCATTTGTTCAGGTAACTGGATTTGAGGAGCATGTTTTCGGACATGGACATCTCTGCAACCATTCCATAACGATAACGGTCTGCTGCCGCATATCCCATACCAAGTTTGATCCTGTCTTTGACAGATTCGTTTGTGACATCCTCTCCGTCCAGTTCGATCCTGCCGGATGTGATCGGGATTCCTCCGTAGATCGCCTCACAGAGTTCCTGCTGTCCATTGTCGGAAACTCCCGCAAATCCAAGAACTTCTCCCTCATGGATCTCAAAATTGATGTCTTCCAGAAGCGGTGTATGGCCCTTCGGCTTAATGCTTAAGTCTTTGACCGCAAGGCGTACTCTGCGATTGCTCATATCTTCGGTTCCTGGTTTTTCCAGGGTTTCCAGTTCATGACCGATCATCATATGTGCAAGTTCTGTTTCAGAAGTATCTGTCTTCTTTACAGTACCGCAGATGCTTCCGTTTCTCATAACAACGATCGTATCAGAAACCGCCATAACCTCACGCATCTTGTGCGTGATAAATACTACAGAATTGCCTTTCTCAACATAGCGGCGGACAAACTCCATCAGCGTATCGATCTCCTGAGGCGTAAGTACAGCAGTAGGCTCATCCATGATCAGGACTCTGGCATTGAGATAAAGCGCCTTGAGGATCTCAACTTTCTGCTGAGTTCCTACGGAAAGATTCTTTACATACTCTCCTGCCGGAACCTGAAATCCGTACTGCTCTGCAAGCGCCTGGATCTCTTTTTCTTTTTTCTTGATATCCAGCTTTCCCTTACAGTTTCCGAGAATGATATTCTCTGTAACTGTATGTGCCGGAACCAGTGAAAAATGCTGCTGGATCATGGAGATACCAGCGTCCATTGCTTCTTTTGGTGTTGCGATCTTGCGTTCTTTGCCGTCGATCCAGATCTCTCCGGATGTTGCGTGGTACAGGCCATACAAAATCTTCATGATCGTACTCTTACCGGCTCCATTCTCTCCCAGAAGAGCTACAACTTCGCCCTTGTGGATCGTGATGGAAACATCATCATTTGCCAGTACTTTGGCAAAGCGTTTGGTAATGTGTTTCAGTTCTATAACAGGCTCATTCATGATTTCGCCATCCCCTTTCCTTATAAAATTGACAGTGCCAAAAGGCACTGTCAATCTGGAAACTCATATTCTCATCAACGATTGTTATTCTGCTTCAGAGAAATACTGTGTGAAATCGATCTTGCCATCTGTGATATCCTGTGTTGCCTGCTCAACTGCACTCTTGCATTCATCTGAAACTGCATCTGTATAGATTGCTTCAAATACGCCTTCTGCTACGCCGACTTCCTGAGCACCTTTCAGTTCACCGGAAGCGATTCCTTCAACGATCCAAGGATAAACATTTGACCAGTTCATATTTACAGAAGCAACTACACAGTCGCTCTCGTCGTTCTTATTAGCTGCAAATGCAACGAATTTGGCACCTTTTTCTTCTGCAGACTGAACAGCACCGGATGCACCTTCGTTGGAATAGCAGAATACGGTATCAGCACCATTGTCGATCATCTGGTCTGTCATGGATTTGGTTACGGAAACGTCTGTCCATGTATTCAGGAAGGATCTGTTTGCCTCTGCACCTTCGATTCCTCTTTCTTCTGCAACTTCTTTGGCTGCGCCTTCGTATGTATCAAGAAGTTTGACCATTGCTGCATTGGACTCGCCGCCCTCTGTTGCAAATTTACCATTTTCTGTTGTGTATCCTGCGATGATACCTGCAAGATAGGAACCTTCATATTCTTTCGGGAATACAGGAACCATGTTGTCAGAATCGCTTGCTGTACCATTGATAACAGTGTATACAGTGTCCGGATACTGAGGTGCTACTGCTGCACTAGCCTCATCAAACTGGCTTCCTGCTGCCATTACCAGATCATAGCCTTTCTCGCCATATTCTGTAAAGGTGGATTCAAATTCTTCTACCGGAACGGATTCAACAACTTCGATGGAGGTGCCAAGCTCCTCGTCACATTCTTTCGCTCCTGCATTGTTGCTTGCATTCCAACTCTGGTCATCAATGCTTCCCGGAAGGATCAGAACGATCTTCATTCCTGCATAATCTGCATCGTCTGCCAGTACCGGAACTGTCATAGTTGCTGTGAATAATACTCCACAAAGTGCTGCTGCTAATGCTTTTTTCATATTGAATTTCCTCCTTTTTCCCTCAGTTCTCCGGCTGATGTGTCACTTTTCAGTAACTTTTTTTGTTTTTTATTTAATACACGACTTTTGATATAGTTACTATATCACAAAAATTTTGAGAGTTCAATAATATTTTTGTACAATTAGTCGAATAGTTTTTTGTCTACTTTTTTAGTTTTTCGACATTTTCAACAGGCCTGTTCAGTCAAAGTTACGCCAAATGCAAAAAGGCGCAAACACCATATGATGTTTACGCCTTTGTAAATTCGATTGTTCTTTGATTGATGAGGTCATAATAGCACAATATTTTTTTGATTGCAAGAACTTTTTTTAGTTTTTGGCATGTCAAAAAAGCGTCCTGATGTTATTTAGCCCTCGATCACGTCAGCCATATCATATCTTCCTGCCGGTTTGCCTGCGAGGAATTTGGCTGCCTCTACTGCGCCTTTGCCAAAAACAGCTTTGGAATATGCAGTGTGCTTGAATTCGATCACTTCATCCGGACCTGCGAAGATCACTTCGTGGTCACCTACGATAGTTCCGCCACGGACTGCGGAGATACCGATCTCCTTATCGTCACGCATCTCGCGCTTCTGGCTTCTGTCATAGACATAGTGATAATGGTTATCCATAGCTTCGTTAAGGCTGTCTGCAAGTGCCAGAGCTGTACCGCTCGGTGCATCTACTTTAAGACGGTGATGACGTTCTACGATCTCCATGTCAAATCCTACTGTTGCAAGAACTTTGGCAGCATCCTGAATCAGTTTGAGCAGGGTGTTGATGCCAAGGGACATATTTGCGGATTTGAGGACAGGGATCTTCTTTGCTGTCTCCTCTACTTTGGCAAGCTGTTCTTCAGAAAGTCCTGTTGTGCAGAGTACAACCGGAAGGTTACGCTCTACGCAGAAATCCAGCAGTGCATCTGCTGCCTTGGCTGAAGAAAAGTCGATCACTACATCTGCCTCTGTCTGACATGCTTTGATATCTGTGAATACCGGATATGTGGTGTTTCCTTTGTCTGCAATATCGATTCCGGCAACGATCTCTGCATTTGCATCCTTCGCAACCAGATCAGAGATTACCTGACCCATATGTCCACAGCATCCGTGCATAATAATTTTTACCATAATCTTAGTTTCCTCCGGGGTATCTTAAGCAAGTTTGATTCCAAAATTTTTCATTGCTTTGATCAGTGTTTCCTTGCTTGCTTCTTCCATCTCGCAAAGCGGCATACGAAGCGGTCCTACATTCATTCCCATAAGGTTCAGAGCAGTCTTGACCGGAATCGGGTTTACTTCGCAGAAAAGTGCATTGATCAGCGGGATCGCATCGATCTGGATCTTGGCAGCTCCTTTGGTGTCTCCCTCAAAGAATTTCATTACCATATCATGAGTTTCCTTCGGTGCAACGTTGGAAAGTACGGAGATAACACCCAGTCCGCCCAGTGAAAGGATCGGAAGTACCTGATCGTCGTTTCCGGAATACAGTTCCAGGTCTTCGCCAGCCAGCGAAACTGTCTTGGCGATCTGGGAAAGGTCTCCGCTTGCAGCCTTAAGACCTACGATGTTCTTGACATTCTTAACAAGAGTGGCAACAGTTGCCGGCTGAAGATTACATCCTGTACGGCTCGGAACGTTGTACATAATGATCGGTGTCTCCGGTACTGCGTTTGCTACTGCAGTATAGTGAGCGATGAGTCCCTTCTGAGTTGCCTTATTATAATAAGGAGTTACTACCAGCAGAGCGTCTGCTCCGTAGGATGCTGCTTCCTTGGACATCATGATCGCAGTTTCTGTGCAATTAGAACCTGTTCCTGCGATAACCGGAACACGTTTGTTTACTTTGTCAATTGCAAATTTGATAGTTTTGAGATGCTCTCCATGTGTCATGGTTGCAGACTCACCTGTGGTACCGCAGATGATGATCGCATCTGTGCTGTTGGCAATCTGATACTCGAGCAGTTCTTCCAGTTTGTCGTAGTTCACCTTTCCGTCTTCATACATAGGGGTAACGATCGCTACACCTGCACCTTTAAAAATTGCCATTTGAACTCCTCCTTTATTCTTCTGTAATTTAATATATTCTGATAATCTGCCGGATGCTCACTGCTGTTCGCAGGAGTGATGGACTTCCTCGGAATTCAGTGTGGTTATCGTATCCACATATGGCTTAAGTTCCTCCGGAAAATTCCAGCCGGTCATTACTATATGCATGGACTCGTCCTTCTGTTTCAGAATGTCTATAATGGCATCTACCGTGACGATCCCACGATCCAGAAGTCCCAGAATCTCATCAAGCAAAAGAAAATCGCATTCCTGTGTCACAACAACCTTGCGGGCAAAATTCAATCCGTTGAGGATATTGGATCTCTCCTCCGCTTTCTCTTCCTCAGTGAGCTGTTCATAACAGCAGTCCCTCTTTTCAAAACGGAAAATCTTGAAATCCAGATTGTCCAGATCCTCCAGAAAATCCAGTGAACGCTTCTCACATCCCTTCAGGAACTGGATAACGATCACACTCTTGCCCTGCACCGCTTCACGGATGCTCTGTCCGATCGCGAGTGCGGTCTTGCCCTTTCCGTTTCCACAGTATACTTCTGTTAATTCTCTTTCCATAACTACTTCCTCTTAACGTTGGTAAAACTAATCCTTGCATTAATGGTTTTATCTTACCTCAGTTCCGGCAAAAAAGCAAGCTGTATCTGTCCTCCGGACGTTTCCCAGATATTTCCTAATCTACGTACTCCAACTTGCTCACGGATACTTCATACGCTATGCGCTTCTCGGACTGATTCTCACCGATACGCTTCATATATTCCCTGCTCTGGATCCTGCCCCACAGAAGTACATGTCCGCCTACTGCAAACGCCGAAGCATATCGCGCATTTCTGCCCCAGCAGATGCATGGTATGTAATCTGATTTTCCGTAAGGCCGGTTCACTGCCAGCAGGATATCTGCAATTTCTCTTCCAAGAGGAGTCTTGCGGTAAACCGGCGGTTTGCATATAAAGCCATCCATAAAGATCTGGTTGACCGGAACATTTTCATCGTCCTCCTCCACAAACTTCACTTCACGCGCAAAGACAGAGAGCACCAGTCGATTGTGCTTCTCCTCATGGCGGTTATAGGAACGAAACTGTCCATGGATTTCAATATACTCTCCTATATAATCCTGTGTGACATCGATCAGACGCTCTGACACCATGACCGGGATCCTGTCCTCAGAATCACTCAGACGCTTGACGATCAGCTCCATTGTATAAAAGCCCTCGCCAAACACCAGATGACTGAATGTAAAGCCTGTATCAATTTTTCCCATGATCGATACCTGATTGTTTTCAATGATTTTGTCTGCCATAAATAGTTCTCCTTCCTCTTTGGGTATTTTGTTTTTTATAGAACTATGAATATGAAGGCTTATGCAGATTTAGAACTACTTTTAAAAAAAATTTTTCTCAACACCTTGTAATCTGCGAAAAATGTGGTAAACTGGAATGTCGTATCATGGAAAAAACACATTAATATAGAAGAAAAAAGAAAGGATTTCGATTTTTATGAATATCAAACGCGAAGATGTACGCAACGTAGCCATTATCGCCCATGTCGATCACGGCAAAACCACCCTGGTAGACCAGCTTCTGAAGCAGAGCGGTGTATTCCGTGAAAACCAGGAAGTTCAGGAACGTGTCATGGACTCCAATGACATTGAGCGTGAGCGCGGAATTACTATTTTGTCCAAGAACACTGCTGTCCACTACAAAGGAGTAAAAATCAACATCATCGATACCCCAGGCCATGCAGACTTCGGCGGCGAAGTAGAGCGTGTACTGAAAATGGTCGATGGCGTTATTCTTCTGGTAGATGCTTTTGAGGGTGCTATGCCTCAGACTAAATTTGTTCTGAAGAAAGCTCTGGAGCTGAACCTGCACGTTATCGTCTGCATCAACAAGATCGACCGTCCGGAAGCACGTCCTGATGAAGTTATCGATGAAGTTCTGGAACTTCTTATGGACCTTGAAGCTTCTGACGAGCAGCTTGACTGCCCGTTCCTGTATGCTTCTGCAAAAGCAGGCCATGCAGTTCTTGACCTCGCAGATACACCGGAGAATATGGCTCCGCTGTTTGAGACAATCCTGAAATATATCCCGGCTCCGGAAGGTGATCCGGAAGCTGACACACAGGTTCTTATCAGCACCATCGACTACAATGAATATGTAGGACGTATCGGTGTAGGTAAAGTAGAGAACGGTAAGATCGCAGTAAACCAGGAACTTACCCTTCTGAACCATCACGACCTTGACAAACGCAAGAAAGTCAAGATCAGCAAACTTTATGAATTCGACGGACTGAACAAAGTTGAAGTTAAAGAAGCATCTGTAGGTTCCATCGTAGCGATCTCCGGTATCGAAGATATCCATATCGGTGATACTCTCTGCGGCGGCGACAACCCGGAGGCAATTCCATTCCAGAAGATCTCCGAGCCTACGATCTCCATGAACTTCCTCGTAAACGACAGCCCGCTTGCAGGACAGGAAGGTAAATACATCACTTCCCGTCATCTGCGTGACCGTCTGTACCGTGAGCTCAATACAGATGTCAGCCTTCGTGTAGAAGATACTGAAACTACCGAATGTTTCAAGGTTTCCGGACGTGGTGAACTTCACCTTTCTGTCCTGATCGAGAACATGCGCCGTGAGGGTTATGAATTCGCAGTAAGTAAACCGGAAGTTCTGTATCACACAGACGAACGCGGCAAGAAACTTGAACCAATGGAAATCGCTTACGTTGATGTTCCGGAAGAATTTTCCGGTACCGTTATCCAGAAACTGAGCGAGCGTAAAGGTGAACTCCAGGGAATGAGCACAGCCAGCGATGGTTCTGTCCGCCTGGAATTCCATATCCCGTCCCGTGGACTGATCGGTTTCCGTGGAGAGTTCCTTACTTCCACCAAGGGTACCGGTATCCTGAATACAACCTTCGATGGATATGCTCCATACAAAGGAGATTTCCAGTACCGTAAACAGGGCTCCCTGATCGCATTCGAAGCAGGTGAAGCTGTTGCATATGGTCTGTTCTCCGCACAGGACCGTGGAACACTTTTCGTTGGACCTGGCGAAAAAGTATACAGCGGTATGGTCATCGGACAGAATGGTAAAGCTGAAGACATCGAACTGAATGTCTGCAAGACCAAACATCTGACCAACACACGTTCCTCTTCCGCCGATGAAGCTCTGAAACTGACACCGCCTAAGGTTCTCAGTCTTGAGCAGGCGATCGAGTTTATCGACCAGGATGAGCTTCTTGAGGTTACACCATCAAGCCTTCGTATCCGCAAGAGAATTCTTGATCCCAGAGAAAGAAAACGTGCTGCATTCCGTAAGCAGTAAGAGTAAATCACAGGACACGCCGCTGGCGTTCCCTGATATACAGAGCAATAAAAGAATCGCCCTGAGTCGTAACATTTTAACGGCTCAGGGCGGTTTTATTTGTAAAAATTCAATTATCGGCAGTCATACCTGAAATTTACCGGATTCCCAGTTTCCGGTACAGTGCTGCTTTCACCTCATCTGCTGCAAAAGCTGTGTCCACTGCATTCTTCATCAGGAGCGGAAGTTCTTCATCACGGATCCCGTAGGTTCTCTGGATGAAATCCAGTTCTTTGGTCAGATTTGTATTGCTGACTGTCCGGTTGTCGGTGTTGATCGATACCTTCAGTCCTGCATCCAGGAATTCACGGAGCGGATATTCTGCGGTACTGTTGACTGCTTTTGTCTGGAGATTGCTGATCGGGCACATTTCGATTCCTATGTTTTTCTCTGCAAGTGCTCTCTCAAGTTCTTTATGACCACGCATGGCGATACCATGTCCGATCCTCTTTGCTCCGACCTGCACAGAATCTATGATATTCTGAGGATTTCCACATTCTCCTGCATGGAGAGTAAAAGGTATCCCCAGTTTCCCCGCTTTTGTAAACAGTTCCATGAACTCCGACATTGGATATGCTGCCTCTGCTCCAGCAAGGTCTGCTCCGCATACACCGGAACCGAGATATTCCCTTGCCGCCTTGAGCATACGATAATTCTCTTCCTCGCTATGATGGCGCATTGCACAGGTGAGTACTCCGTACTCTACTCCAAAATCTTTCCTGCCGCGTTCCAGACCACTAAGAAGTGCTTCGATCACTTTGCTGCAGTTCATATCCTCTGTCTCTGAGAACAGCGGAGCGAAACGGATCTCTGCATAGCAGACATTTTCCTGGCTCATGCTGCGAAGTACATCATAACCGGCTTCCGCAAGTCCCTGTTCGTCCATGAGGCATCGGCCCGGGATGTCAAATTTCTCAAGATATTCGGCAAGACTCGTACAGTCGTCAGAAACTGTAAGTTCTTCCTGGCTGACCTGTCTTCCAAGTCTTTTCTCTATAAATTCTCTGCTGAGTGAACCGTCCAGATGACAGTGCAGCTCTACTTTTGGCAGTTGTTTCAGTTCTTCTTTCGTCATATTCATTCTCCTTTTCCTTCCATTTCTGAAAAGAACTGATCCGGCGGGCATCACGAGACTGCACCTGAATCAGTTCTTAATTACTTTGAATCAATGTTTCTGTTGTTTCTTTTTCTTCAGAAGCTGAACCTTTGCCTCAAGAAGTTTCTCTCTGGAAAGTTTCGGCTCGGAAGATTTTTCCTTCAGTGGTTCCGGCTTGTGGAAGCTATTATCGTATTCTTCTCTCATGTCTTCTTTGTGGTTCTTCTGAAGTCCTCTGTTTGTCAGTTTCCTGATAATATCATAGAGTACGCCAAAAAGCGGAACCGCAATGACCATTCCCACAAGTCCCCATAATCCGCCAAACAGAAGAATGGAAAACAGCACCCAGAAGCTGGAAACGCCTGTTGTGTTTCCGAGGATCTTCGGTCCAATGATATTTCCATCTACCTGCTGAAGAATCACGATAAAGATGAGGAAATACAATGCCTGCCACGGGTTGTCAAGAAGAAGAAGTAATGCACACGGGATTGCACCGATAAAAGGTCCGAAAAACGGTATGATGTTCGTCACACCGATGACAACGCTGATAAACGCTGCAGATTCAAATCCCAACAACGTTGTCCCTGCAAAACAGATCACACCGATGATTGCAGAGTCGATGATCTTGCCAACAAAGAATCCATTGAACATCTTGTCTGTGTAATGGACTTCTTCCTCGATGATCTGTGCCCATTTGTTCGGGAATATACCATACAGGAGAAGTTTCGCCTGTGCGCCAAACAGTTTGCGGCTGGCAAGGAGATATACTGCAATCAAAAATCCGAGGAACATATTCTTGAATACACTCAGGACTTCAATCAACTGTACGGTAAGATTCCCTATAATCCCCTGAATTGTCTGCATCATACTGGAATTCGCACTCAGAATGTCATTCAGACCACTTTCAATCTGTGAAGAAAAATGATTAAAATATGCCTGAAGCTGCGGCTGATCCTGGAGCACCTGATCTATCATACGATTGCAGTATGCAAGCCGTGCCGGAAGGATACGGATGATTTTGATCGTACTGTCCCATACCTGCGGTAAGATCAGCAGGATCAGCAGAACTACGAGAGTCACTGCACATATGATCGCTATTGCAATGGAAAGAAACTTCATTCCCTTTTTCTGTTTCTCAGTTGCATTTGGAAACCATTTCAGGAATCTGTCATCCATCCGGTTGCACATCGGTGCAAGGATATAAGCGATCAGTGCGCCATACAGGAATGGTTTCAGGATATTAAAGATCACGCGGATTCCTGCTGCGATACTCTGGCTCTGGTTCAGGATATACATGATCGCAAATCCAAACGCCAGGACTGCTGCACCTGTAATTCCAAGTTTCACGTATTTTGTGTTTTCATTCTGTTTCAATAATCATGCCCCCTGAAGCTTAACGCTTCCTTTGTTCCACATAAGATGTATGTGGTTTTTGTTTGATTTTACCATATCTGTTGGTGTTTATTGTAACATTCGTGTTCTTTCTTTTCAACACACAAAGTCTTAAATTTGTCCGCGCAAATCTTAAACAAATCTTAACTGCCATAAAGCAACTGCCCCGGCACTACGTTCCTGTAATGCCGGGGCAATCGCCGCTTATATTATTTATATTTTATGGAAGAAAATATATCGTTTTAATTATTTACCATAGTAAGCTTTCAGGTAGATTTCTTTGAGTTCTGCGATGAGTGGGTATCTCGGGTTTGCACCAGTACACTGGTCGTTGAATGCCTGCTCGCTCATCTCATCAAGAGTCTCAATGAAGTATTTCTCGTCTACACCGTAATCTTTGATGGTAGGTTTGATCTCGATGATCTTCTTGAGTTCTTCGAGTTTCTCCAGAAGTTTCTCAAATACTTCTTTGTCATCTTTTCCTGTCAGTCCTACGAAACGGCCAACCTCTGCGTAGCGAGCCAGTGTCTTCGGATACTGATACTGCGGGAAAGTACCCATCTTAGCCGGAACTTCTGCTGCATTGTAGCGCATAACATCTGTAAGTACCAGAGCGTTTGCGATACCGTGCGGGATGTGATGGAAAGCGCCCAGTTTGTGAGCCAGGGAGTGGTTTACTCCGAGGAATGCATTTGCGAATGCCATACCAGCCATGCAGGAAGCATTTGCCATATGATCTCTTGCCTCTACATCATTTCCGTTTCTGTATGCTCTTGGCAGATAATCAAATACCAGTTTGATTGCACGGAGTGCAAGACCGTCTGTGTAGTCAGAAGCCATCATGGATACATATGCCTCAAGAGCATGTGTCATAACGTCGATACCGGAAGCACTTGTCAGTCCTTTTGGTGCACTCATCATGTTGTCTGTATCTACGATCGCCATATCCGGTAACAGTTCGTAGTCAGCCAGAGGCCATTTGATTCCTGTTTCTTTGTCTGTGATGATGGCGAAAGGTGTTACCTCAGAACCTGTACCGGAAGATGTAGGTACGGCGATGAAGTAAGCTTTTTTACCCATTTTCGGGAATGTATAGATTCTCTTACGGATATCCATGAAGTCCATTGCCATATCATCGAAGTCTGCATCCGGGTTTTCATAGAGAACCCACATGATCTTACCAGCATCCATTGCGGATCCACCACCCATTGCGATGATGCAGTCTGGTTCGAATGCACGCATTGCTGCAGCACCTGCTCTTGCAGAAGCGAGGGACGGGTCTGGTTCTACATCAGAGAAGCATGTATGAACGATTCCCATTTCGTCAAGTTTGTCTTCGATCTTCTTGGTGTATCCATTCTTGTAAAGGAAGGAGTCCGTTACGATGAAGCAGCGTTTTTTGCCCATCACGTTTTTCAGCTCATCAAGAGCAACCGGCAGGCAGCCTTTTTTGAAGTAAACTTTTTCCGGGGTTCTCATCCAGAGCATGTTCTCTCTCCTCTCAGCAACAGTCTTGATATTGATCAGGTGTTTAACACCAACGTTTTCAGATACAGAGTTTCCACCCCAGGAACCGCATCCAAGTGTCAGAGACGGAGCGAGTTTAAAGTTGTAGAGATCTCCGATACCACCCTGAGAAGATGGAGTGTTGATCAGGATACGGCAGGTCTTCATTGCTGCTGCATGTTTTGCCATCTTTTCTTTCTCATTTACGTTGATGTACAGAGAAGATGTATGTCCATATCCACCGTCAGCTACCAGCTGTTCTGCTTTTGCGATAGCTTCGTCGAAGGTTTTTGCCTTGTACATTGCAAGTACAGGAGAAAGTTTCTCGTGTGCGAACTCTTCGCTGATATCTACAGATTCTACTTCACCGATCAGGATCTTGGTTTCTGCCGGAACAGTAACTCCTGCCATCTCAGCGATCGTAGCTGCTTTCTGTCCAACGATCTTGGCATTCAGTGCACCGTTGATCAGGATTGTTTTTCTTACTTTTTCGATTTCGTCTTTCTTAAGGAAGTAGCATCCTCTGTACTGGAACTCTTCTTTTACTGCTTTGTAAATGCCTTCAAGAACAGTTACGGACTGCTCAGAAGCACAGATCATACCATTATCAAATGTTTTGGAATGGATGATGGAGTTTACTGCAAGACGGACATCTGCTGTGTCGTCGATGATAACCGGTGTATTTCCGGCTCCAACACCAAGTGCCGGTTTTCCGGAGGAGTATGCTGCTTTAACCATTCCAGGACCACCTGTTGCAAGAATGATGTCAGCTTCCTTCATTACGAGGTTTGTAAGCTCAAGGCTTGGTACATCGATCCAGCCAATGATTCCTTCCGGAGCACCTGCTTTTACTGCTGCTTCAAGAACAACTTTGGCAGCTTCAATAGTGCTTCCTTTTGCACGTGGATGTGGGCTGATGATGATTGCGTTTCTTGTCTTCAGAGCGATCAGGGTTTTGAAGATTGCTGTGGAAGTCGGGTTTGTTGTCGGGATAACTGCTGCGATCAGACCGATCGGTTCTGCAATTTTCTTGATTCCATAAACCGGATCTTCTTCCAGTACACCACAGGTCTTGGTGTTTTTGTATGCATTGTAGATGTACTCTGCTGCGTAATGGTTCTTGATGACTTTATCTTCTACGATACCCATTCCTGTTTCTTCAACGGCTGCTTTTGCAAGCGGGATACGGGCTTTGTCTGCTGCTGTTGCGGCTGCTTTGAAGATCTTGTCTACCTGCTCCTGAGTATAGGTAGCAAAAATTTTCTGAGCTTCTTTCATCGCAGCGATCTTGGCTTCAAGTGCCTCTGGAGTGTCGATAATTGCCGGGATGTGGGTTTCTTTCTTTGCCATTTCTGAATCCTCCTGTTTTCCTCTTGTGATTTGATTCTTTCTGGTTTTAGTAGTGTGTTTGATGGTTGTGTGTGTTAATGGATTAACGTTAATTATTTATCAATCTTGCTGATGAGGCTATTGTATTAGATTGTTAATCATTTGTCAATATATTTTAACCACCTAAAAAATCCACTAAATCCCTTTTTATTTATTCTTTTTATGTAATTTGCACAACTCTACCCGGGGCATTTTTGTATATATTTATCATATTTTATGGTTACTTATTTTGCAATTTATTTTTATATGGTATTTTATATAAGTTTTTTTGTTTTTCTCTGTACAAATTAGTTATTTTGTATATAATAGAATAATACATCAGAATATATTGTCATATTCCTATTTTATCCTGCATAGATTAGAGGATAAGAGATGACACAGAACTATTCCCTGTTCTGCGATTCTCTTCTGTTTTACTTTCTTTTAACACGATCAATCTACAGATTTATTATTGAAGGAGTATTCTAATGGGAAGCGGTAATGCAATACGGGTAACAGAACCAGAAACATTCACACTGATACAATTAGAGGAAGAAAGACAGAAATTGAAAAAGAAAGAACTATTAAAGAATATGCTGACCGACAGCGAGTTCAGCATCCAGGGACAATGTGCCATCAATCTTATGATGACCAAGATCGATATCATCAACACTTTTCTGCTGATGAAGACCGGACGAAACTACATACAGATGAAGACCGGACGACTCAAGAGCTACGACAGTGTCTGCAAGAAAATGCAGAAAAAAGGCCTCGATATGAATTTCGCGCAGGCAGTGGAAAAGATCAACGACCTGATCGGGGTCCGTGCTGTGTGCGCTTATGTGGACGATATCTACAAGGTGGCTGACCTGATCCAGAAACAGCAGGACATCCGCATCATCAAGATCAAGGACTATATCAAGCAGCCCAAGAAATCCGGCTATCAGAGCCTGCATCTGATCCTGGAGATCGCAATTCCATTCCAGAATGAGAATCAATGGGTCAAACTGGAGCTTCAGCTCCGGACGGCTGCAATGGATTACTGGGCAAACCTCGACCACCAGCTCCGTTATAAGAGAGGTCAGAAACAGGCTGCCGTTATCAATGAGGAACTGCAGCAATGTGCCTCTATGATCAGCCAGCTCGATCAGAAGATGCTGGCGATCCGCAAGAAAATTGATAAGATCTGATATAATGCCATGTAAACGTAGACAGGAGCCTCTGCCTTGTATTTCTACAAGAGGGGCTCCTGTTTTTGTGGTTTTATCTAAAATCCTGTATAAATAGTGTTTTATATTGTTATTTTTTTGTCATTCTTTTGTTGTTTCATGTGGATTATTTGCCCAGTCCATACTCCGCAGCCAGTTTCTTAAACTCCGGAAGGGAATTCTGGATCGTCTCATAGGAAACACAGTATGCCAGCCTCACATATCCCGGGCAGGCAAAGGAGCTTCCCGGAACCATGAGGATATTGTATTTCTTGCCGGCCTCACAGAACTGCTTCTCATCTGCGATCGGAGATTTCACGAACAGGTAAAAAGCTCCCTGTGGTTTGATGCACTCAAATCCACATTCTGTCAGTCCATTGTAAAGTGCCAGACGGTTTCTGTCATAAGCTGCAACATCTACTTCTGCGTCTACGCATTTCTGGATGACTTTCTGCATCAGGGACGGTGCATTGACACTTCCGAGTACACGGTTTGCGATCGCTGCTGCTGTGATGACGGTTGCGCTGTCTTCCAGCTCATCCGGAATGACCAGATAACCGATACGCTCACCCGGCAAAGACAGAGATTTACTGTAGGAATATCCTACAACCGTATTCTTGTAGTATTTCGTCAGATACGGAACTTCTACGCCGTCATAAGCCAGCTCTCTGTATGGCTCATCAGAAATCAGATAGATCACAGAACCGAACTCCTGCTGTTTTTTCTCCAGGATCGCTGCAAGTTCTTTGATAGTATCCTCGGAATAAACGACACCTGTCGGATTGTGCGGTGTATTTACGATCACTGCACGAGTGTTGACTGTAATTTTTTCTTCCAGTTCTTTAAGGTTCGGCTGAAAGGTCTCTGTGTTCGGTGAGATTTCCACAAGCTTGCCATCATAGTTGCGGACATATGCACCATATTCCAGGAAATACGGTGCAAAAACGATCACTTCCTCTCCAGAATTCAGGATCGTTTTGAGGATCACGTTCAGGCCACTGGCAGCACCAACAGTCATGATCAGATTATGTGCAGAAAAAGCAGTTTCGAAACGACGGTTCAGAGACTGTGCGATCGTCTCTCTGACATCCTCGAACCCGGCGTTACTCATATATCCATGAAGGACAGTCGGTTCTTCGTTGTTTACAAGATCTATGATTGCTTCGCGTACACAGTCCGGTGCCGGAACACTTGGATTTCCAAGGCTGAAGTCATAGACTTTGTCCGCACCGTACTTTGCCCGGAGACGGTTTCCTTCTTCGAACATCATACGGATTGCTGAATTGTTCTGTACGAAAGGTTTCATTTTTTCTGCTATCATAATACTTGTGCCTCCTCTTAATTCTTATTGTTTGCGATACTTACGGATTGTTCCGTGGTATCTTATTTCTTTTTGCTGTGTCCGAATGAGATCCATCCTGTCAGTGCCAGCATGGCAATACCGACGATCATCCATGGGATCAGATAAGCATTTCCCTTTGGCTGGAACATGTCATAGTAACCTTTGAGATAAATGATCGCTACAACGACCGGGATCACCCACAGCATGTAATTTCTGATGAATGCCGGGAATTTCGCTCCTTTTCCTGTGTTGGCTTCTCTCAGGAAATTCTTCCATCCCCATCCGTTCTTAGATGTACAGAAAATCACGAATATTACAGATCCAAGCGGCAGGATGTTGTTTGAGATAATAAAGTCCTCAAGATCCATGATAGTTGTTCCTTCACCAAGGATCTGGATTCCGGACCATGGTCCAAAGCCAAGGATTGCCGGCATGGAAAGGATAATGATCAGAACGATATTAAATGCAACAGCCTTGTTGCGTTTCCATCCCCACAGATCCATTGCAAAGGACAGGATATTTTCGAATACTGCAATTACTGTAGACAGTGCCGCAAAAGACATAAACAGGAAGAACAGTGCTCCCCAGAGTCTTCCGCCAGCCATCTGATTGAACACATTTGGCAGAGTGATGAACACAAGTCCCGGACCTGCTCCCGGCTCTACATTGAATGAAAAACACGCCGGAATGATAATAAGTCCTGCCATCAGTGCTACGAAGGTATCCAGGATCAGGATGTTGATGCTTTCTCCTGCAAGGGTACGTTCTTTGCCCATGTAGCTTCCGAAGATCTCCATCGCTCCGATACCGATACTCAAAGTAAAGAATGCCTGTGACAGTGCCCCAAAGATTACATTTCCAATTCCTGCCTCGCGGATATTGTCAAGATTCGGTACAAGGTAGAATTTCACACCTTCCATTGCTCCATCCAGTGTTACGGAGTGAACTGCCAGTACAACGATCAGTGCCAGCAGACAGATCATCATAATCTTAGTGATACGCTCGATTCCGTTCTGAAGTCCCAGGGAACATACACCAAATGCCAGCAGGACCGCTGCGATCATCCATCCAGTCATCGTTCCTGTAGATGTCATCAGATTTGAGAAAAATCTGCTCACTTCTTCGGAAGAAGCTCCGCTCAGTTTCCCGGTTGCCATAACATAACAATAGTACATCATCCATCCTGCAACCATCGTATAAAACATCATCAGCATGTAGTTACCGATCATTCCCATATAGCTGTATTTATGGAAATTAGAACCTTCCGGCTCCAGTTTGTGAAATGCTCTTGCCGTACTCAGTCTGCTGCTTCGTCCTACTGCAAATTCGCTTACAAGGATCGGAAGTCCAAGCAGTACAAGAAAGCCAAGATAGATCAGGATAAAAGCGGCACCGCCGTACTTACCTGTCATGTACGGAAATTTCCATACGTTTCCAAGACCTACTGCACATCCTGCTGAAACCAGGATGAATCCAAGTCTTGATCCAAATGTTTCTCTTTCTTTCAAAAGATTTTCCTCCTCCATTTTCATTAACTTATCTATTATAACACAAGGACAGTCCGATGTGAACTGTCCTTGCAGGAATTGGGATTTCAATTTGAAGTTTTATATATAGTTATATCAGGCAAGATGTTATACGGTCGTTACAAGTGCCTCAAAAGCACCTTCCAGTTCATACTCACCGATATTGGCTGTGACAAAGAGGCTGTCTCCTTTTTTGAAAGTCAGGGTTTCTTCCTTATCGCGGATCGTACCTTTTCCTTCCATGACGAGAATGCTTACGAAGGAAGTCTTGTCGATCTCGCCGAACACTTTTTTGACGTGCTGTCCGTCGAGAACGAGCTTATCTACGGTAAAGTACGGGCAGGATACGATATGCGGTTCGAAGGTCTACTTCTTTCAGCCATGAATATTCTTTTTTATATCCGGCCGGTGTATTTTTCAACATCTTTTTTTCTTTCTGGTAATGACTGATCTTATCTGCAAGCATCTGGTTATAAAGAAAATGGCAGCAACCGATTGTTTTCTCTATCTGAGATATCTGTTCTTTATTTGGATAGATTCTTATTTTTACTGCCCGGTTTACTTTTCTCACCCTGACTTTCTATATACTGACGGATTGATTCTATTTCTATGAACACATTGTTCTTGCTTCATTATAATATATTTGTTTTATAAGAACAAGTGCTTTTATGAATTATTCGAGCAGATATGCTCAAAGGTCAATTCATCCCTTCACCTATAGGTGAGGGAATCCTTACTACATTTGTTAAATTAACTTGTTGTGCTAGATAAAATAAAATATAAAGAAACTTCAACAAAATGTGCTATCTTATTTGTAGGACATACAAATTTGAAAGGGGGCATCATCATGTTGAAGTTTCAAAGTAATGATACCACGATTATTGCAACTTTTGAAGACTTTATTTTGACCACTTACGTTATTATTGATGAATTGTATCACCGCTTT